>NZ_MPJE01000062.1:0-4196 GCF_001975465.1 Chlorobium sp. KB01 | reverse complement strand
TACATGATTGCAGGGAAGCTTGACTTTAGCTTACCCACTTGAAATAGCGAAGAGCCAAATTTATCAATGTGATGGAGCATGGGGTTGAAGAGCAGGCAGAAGCAAGGGTACTGCTTCAGGGAGGCCCTGCTTTTCGATGGTACCTGCTGACCGGCGTAAAATGTATGATTGAAGGAGAGGTCTCGCTGATCGGCACAGGAATAGATATCACTGAACAAAAGGAGATGGCGGAGGAGAATAGCCGACTTGAATCCCAGCTCCAGCAGTCACAGAAAATGGAGATGCTCGGAACACTTGCCGGTGGAATCGCCCATGACTTCAACAATATGCTCGGAGTTATACTTGGCTACACTGACATGCTGCTTGCCGATATACGCCCCACCGATACTATCTATGGTGATCTCACTGCCATCCGTGAGGCGGCATCGCGTTCTGCCGAACTGACCCAGCAACTGCTTGCATTTGCCCGAAAGCAGACCGTTATGCCGGAGATTGTTCAGCTCGATACCACCGTTGAAAAAATTCTTCCCATGCTTCGCCGCCTTATCGGTGAAAATATTACACTTCACTGGACACTCGCTTCAAAAAATTCGCAGATTAAAATCGATCCATCACAGATCGGCCAGATTCTGGTAAACCTCTGCGTCAATGCAAGGGATGCAATAACCGGCAATGGAACCATTACCATTACCATAAACAATCCTGTCAGCGCCTTTGGCGGAAAGGAGCCTGCTGAGGACCATGTTGACTATATTGCACTTTCAGTGAGTGATAACGGCTGCGGGATGAACAAAAATGATCTCCCCCATATTTTCGAACCCTTCTTTACCACAAAGGAACCCGGTAAAGGAACCGGGCTCGGCCTCTCGACAGTCTACGGAATAGTCAAACAGAACAATGGCCGCATTGAGTGCAAAAGCGAACCCGGTGCAGGAACGACCATAACCATCTATCTTCCCCTGAACAGGGAGCATGCAATAAAAACAAGTGATAACGCAAGAGAGCCTCAGACACTTCAGGGCCATCAGACGATCCTCATTGTAGAGGATGAACCCGGCATCCTCAAGCTCTGCAAACTCATGCTTGAACGAAAGGGCTACAGGGTGCTTGCTGTTCAAACCCCGAGTGAGGCAATCACAGTGGCTGACAACTGCAAGGAGAGGATTGACCTGCTGTTGACCGACATCATCATGCCGGAGATGAATGGTCAGGATCTCTCAGAGATTATTCTTACAGCGTTACCGGATATAAAAGTTCTCTTCATGTCCGGCTACACCGCCGATGCACTTGGCGGTACAGCCAATTTTCATACCGCACACCACTTTATCCGCAAACCCTTTACCATCACCTCGCTCAACAACGCCGTCTACGACACCCTCAACGCCGACACGGCGACGAGGGGACGTTCAGGCGACGAGGGGACGTTCATGATTTACTGTACTTTATTGAGGTCCCCCCCCCCTCAGGGACGGTCATGATTTACTGTACTTTCCCCTGCCGATCTCCCCGCCTGAATATCTGATTCACCGCAGATGCTGAAATTCCCAGCAGTTTTGCCGCATCGGCATAGGACATACCCATCTCCTTTATAAACTTTACCGCAAGCTCTTTTCTCACTGCCGTTATCACTCGTCGCTTGCTCCCCTCCTTTAGCTCTTGTGATAATATGCCTGCCTCTTCACATCTGTTCTCCAATAATTCCAAAGCATTATCGTTACTTCTTGAAACAGGCACTCTGGTTTTAATATTTTCTTCTGCCTCATCGAGTATCTCTTTTACAAATGCGCCTCTGCCAAGTATCCGTTGATCGCTGAACTGTTTCTCCCCCCTTTGTTTCAGCGAAAACACTTCCGACCATCCACCGGCAGAGCGCACCAACCCGCCTCCGGTAAGATGCGGCTGCGTTCCCAAGCCACTTTGCTCAATAAGATATTCCTGATAAGCTTGCTGAGCTTCGCTTTCTTTATGGCTGAAACATTGCAGTACAGCATCACGATCCTGCCAAATATTTTCAATTTGATTTATTATAACAGCATGACCGCACCACGGATAGCTGTTCATTTCATCAATTGAGTTAACCAAACCTGCCCTGAACGGGTTAAGATGGATATAGCTGACCAGTTTAAGAAAGTAGACCTCTTCCTCACAGATAATAGATTTATAGCGGTTCTGAAATAAATAACCATGCCGCTGGTGACGACGATTGAACCAAATCGCATAACCGGTAAGAAGTTTTTTCATAAAAAATGTAAGCCCGAACGCTCCGCTTTTCAGTAAAACATGAGCATGGTTTGTCATGAGAGACCATGCATAAATTTTTGTACCTGTTTCATGGGCAAGCTTACCCATTCGGGATACAAATTCATGACGATCTTCATCATCAATGACTATCCGGTTACCCTCTATCCCCCTGACCATTACATGATGCAAAGAGCCGGGCGCATCAAGTCTTGCTCCTCGTGGCATAATGCGAAATTTAGTTACTTTTATCAGGATAATAATACTTATTATTCACACCTCTATCCAAAAAGAATTCTGGAAATACAGAAAATCAGTCGCGGTAGGGATGCCAGTTACCTGACACCCCCCGCACAGATCCGTACGTGCGGAACTACCGCATACGGCTCCTGCCTTGAGTAATAGCGAATCGTACCTCCGGGAAATCATGGCATAATCGGAGGCGCGGGAGATAAGTATTTACGATGGGCGTAAATCGTTGCCAGGTCATGGCTGTTCCTTTCTGACTTCGGCGCCTCAGGCTCCAGTACCACGCTTTGGCCACAAGGTCTCTGAAGCTTTTCAGGGCCTTGATGTTTCCCGGTACGCCAAAGTATTGCCCGTATCCCAGCACAACACTTTTCAGCCAGATTCCTGTCTGTTTTATGGGTGCATGCATTCTTTTTCTCAGGGCATCCTTGACTTCCCGTATCGTTTGGCGCAGTCGTTTGCTTATGGTCTTCCGTCTCAGAAAGTAACCACCTTTCCGGTTCTTGCTGCACAGGTGTGTAAACCCCAGAAAATCAAATCCTTCCGGTTTTCCCTCTCCCCGTTTCTTCCGTCCTTCTGCGGCATATCGACCGAACTCTTTCAGACAGGTTTTCTCAGGGTGCAGTGTCAATCCGTGACCGGACAACTGTTCTTTTAGGGCTGCAAGATATCGTTCCGCCTCGTTCTTGTACTGGAAGCCCAATACCATATCGTCGGCGTATCTCACAATGATGACCTCCCCGTTTGGACGGGTTCGTCGTTCATTTTCCACCCATTCGTCCAGTGCGTAGTGAAGATAGATGTTGGCCAGCAGCGGCGAAATCACCGACCCCTGTGGTGTGCCTACTGTTTGCCGATAGATGCGTCCGTCTTCACTGTATCCCGTCTTCAGCCATTTGCTGATCAGGCGCAGTATCCGTTTGTCTCCAACTCGTTTTCTGATGAATTCGAGCAGGCGTTCATGCGGTATACTGTCAAAGAATCCTTGCAGGTCTGCATCCAGTATCCAGTTGATTTTGCGCGTCAAAATAGCTGTTGCCAGCGCATCCAGCGCTCCGTGCTGGCTTCGACCGGGCCGGTATCCGTAGGAGAATCCATAGAATTCTGTTTCATATATCACCGTCAGCACATTGACTATGGCTTGTTGGACAAGCTTGTCTTCTATGGCCGTTATGCCCAGTGGGCGTTTATGACCATCGGCTTTCGGGATATACGTCCTCAGTACCGGTTTTGCTCGATAGCTGCCTTTGTGGATTTCTGTGTGCAGGGTCTGCAGGCGTTCTTCAAACTGCTCTTCGTAGGCCTGCCATGTCACACCGTCGATTCCCGGCGCTGCCTTGCGGTTCAGCTCATAAAAGCTTTGGCGGAGCAGTTCAGGTGTGATGTGGTGCAGCAGTGCAGTAAAGCAGCACGTCTTGTCAGTTTTGGCTCGTGTTCGCACGCCTTCGAGTCCGAACGACACCATGTTCCGGCTCTGTATCCGGTTGGTGGCTTCTTCTCCGGCGTTCCTCTTGGCCGGTGTCCTTACCTCCACAGCCTCCGTCAAAACAGGGGTTTCTCTGTTCGGCTGCTTCTCGGGTACTATTACACCGTCCGACTCCCGGTTCGCTTCTGCATCAATTCTTCGGGTTCTCTCCTTCATTGATACTACCCTCCTGCCTTTTGCCTTGGGCGAGGGAGCTTGCCGGGTCTCCCGATTCCCGTGTAGA
>NZ_MPJE01000061.1:0-3933 GCF_001975465.1 Chlorobium sp. KB01 | reverse complement strand
TTTCGCACCTGCTCCAACCGTTCACCTGAAGATAGCTGATGATCAACCGACTCTTCGGCCTCTGCAAGCAGCGTTTGCACAAACTCTCCACTCCCCAGTATCCGTTCATCACCCTTTTCCCTCAACCCCTGCTTGCGCATCGTCAGCACGTTCGACCAACCGCCATGTGATCGAACCAGACCACCCCCCGACAGTTCCTGCTCACGATCAACACCCATCTCCTCCTCAAGAAACACAACGTATGCTCTTCGTGCCTTCCCCTCCGTACTTCCGAAATAACTCAGCACATACTCCCGGTCAAACCACTCATGGTTAATCCGTTTCATCAGCACCGCATGACCGCTCCAGGGATATCGGGCAAGCTCCTCAAATGAATCGACAATGCCTGCTTTCAGTGGATTGAGATGGATATAGGCAACCAGTTTGTCAAAATATGCCTCCTCTTCACAGATAATTGATTTATAACGGTTCTGAAAAAGATGGCCTGCTCTTTTATGGCGACGGTTGTAATACTGAGCATAACCGGAAAGCAGGCGGCGCATGTAGGTTGAGAGTCCGCTCTCGCTGCTTTTGAGCAGGATGTGCAGATGGTTCGTCATCAGCGCATAGGCATAGATTGCTGTTCCGGAACCCTTCGCAAGAGTACCCATGCGACGCATAAACTCTTTACGGTCATCATCATCGGTAACTATAGCACCTCGCTCTATCCCACGGATAATTACATGATGCAATGTTCCGGGCGCATCAAGTCTCGCTCCTCTCGGCATGTATCATCCTCGCTTGTTTTGCTGACAGAATATGATTCGTAAGTAATATAAAAAAGATACACCAACTTCTTCTCTTATTAAACAACGTCCCAAAGTCTCACTCGATTAGATATATGCTTAAGCGCGTTGCCCCGTGGCCGGACTACGCTGGGTTTCAATCCTCGGTGAGTGCAATTAGATATATGCCGACTGAACCCGGTTACATGTTCACAACAAAAAGAGTTTCAATCCTCGGTGAGTGCAATTAGATATATGCGGTGAGTTTGAGAGGCTGATAAATAACCGTACGGTTGTTTCAATCCTCGGTGAGTGCAATTAGATATATGCGGTGTACGGCCCGGCTGGTTCAGGTAAAACAACACGTTTCAATCCTCGGTGAGTGCAATTAGATATATGCGCCGATCTGACCTTCTCAAACATCTCGGGTATTGTTTGTTTCAATCCTCGGTGAGTGCAATTAGATATATGCACATGGACAGTGAAGCGTGAACTACCTATATCTCCGGGTTTCAATCCTCGGTGAGTGCAATTAGATATATGCCTCATGAACTCCGCGTATTCCTGTGTGCCCTTCAGGGCGTTTCAATCCTCGGTGAGTGCAATTAGATATATGCGTCCACAATCCAGAGCGGCAACCGCCTGCTCCCCGCAGTTTCAATCCTCGGTGAGTGCAATTAGATATATGCTGGGTGCGTAGTCGTGTTGATGTGTGTGTCTTGATGTTTCAATCCTCGGTGAGTGCAATTAGATATATGCCCAGACGCTGAGCACATACTCAGCTCCAGCATTACAGTTTCAATCCTCGGTGAGTGCAATTAGATATATGCAGTGCATCCGGAAACCCTTTACTGGCAAGGGTTGCTGGCGCGAAATCGAAGGCTCGTTGAAAAACCGGCGATTTCAAGGGACAATGGCCTGATTTTACTCTTGTACAGCATCTGTATCTTAAACAAAATCATGAAGATAAACAACATCGAAGGCTCATTGTGCATGAAAATATCTTTTAAACCCATACCAAGCCTTATGTTACAGTCGAAAAGAGCTGTTTTTCAGCTTCCTGTTCGTGAGGTCTCGATGCATCTGCGTTTATTTTGGGCAACTCTATACCGGAAGCCGGTACGGATCATACTTATCCCTGGTTCCGGCTATGACATCCCGCATGATCCTGACCTGTTTTTCAATATGGCGCCGGAAATTGAGCGTTTTGCCGGTATAGCCGTCACGGGACTCCTGCCACATTCTTGTTTCAAAAATGTTCAGATATTTTTTGCCGGGCGTACGTTGTAAAGCTCTACATCTTCGTTGATGGTGATACCATCGTTAACGGTCGCTTTTTCAAAAATGAGCTTTGCTGTAGAAAAAAAATCGCTTGCTTCGGCTTTCAGATGCCGTGCGGCCATGCGACAATAATCCGCATCCGTTTCAACTCCAATGCTGTTTCGACCGGTTTTAAGTGCGGCAATCATGGAGGTTCCTGACCCACAGAACGGATCAAGCACGGTATCGCCTTCAAAAGAAAACATCCTCACAATCCGTAACGCAAGTTCAAGGGGAAATGGCGCAGGATGCTGTTTTGTTGAGGCTCCGGGAATAGTCCAGATTTGCTGAAACCAATGATTAAAATCATCTTTGCTGATTCGGCTGGCATCCCGTTGCTCTTCACTTGGCTTGCGATACCCTCCAGGCTTTCGCTGCATGAGTATAAACTCCATATCATTTTTGATAATGGCATTCGGCTCGTATGGCTTGCCAAGAAACTTTGATCCATTGGATACCTCGTAAGAGGCATTGGCAATCTTGTGCCAGATGATCGGGTTCAGGTTGTCAAAACCAATATGGCGGCAGGAAACGCAAATATCGGCATGAAGCGGAAAAACAAGGTGCCTCCCGAAATCACGCCGGGCAACACAAACATCCCCGACAACACAGACAAGGCGACCTCCCGGAACAAGAACCCGGTAGATATGACGCCAGACTTTTTCAAGTTCTGAAAGAAATGCCTCATAATCATCAATATGACCAAGCTGATCCGGCGATTCATTATACCGCTTCAGATTCCAGTATGGTGGTGAGGTTATGACAAGATGCACAGAATCGTCATCAACGAAAGAGAGGTCACGTGCATCTCCATTAATGAGCCTGTGCAACGAATGGTGACTGTTGTTCATAAAAATGTACCAATATGACCCGTAAGAATTTTTGCGAAACGTTCCAGCGAAAGATCATCTGCCGGTACATGAAAGCTACCATCGATACCCTCCTTTCCGGAAGAAGTTATAAAAGCGGCAGCAGTATAATGCCGTTCGAGCACCAGTTTACGACAAAAAAGCTCATAGCGACGCTGGTATGAAGCACCTTCAAACTCCGAAAACACCTTGAAATGAGGCTCTTTAACCTTCACCGGAAGAATGGATGCCTCGCACTCTTCCAGCATAAAAAAATATCCAAGAAATGGCTGTGGACTGTCAAGATACGCATGTTCGCGATATGCCGTCCACAAATCGAGTGCACTGCCCATAGCCTCCTCTGTCCGGTTATTGAAATTGTTTCCGAAAGAGGGGCCCACTTGTGATTTTGCTTCAATGGCAGCAATCAAGGTTTGATCACGGACAACAAGAAGATCCCACTCTTTTGTCGGCCTGAAATATCCCGGAAGTTCAACTGACCTCTTTCTGAACACATACTGCTCTGCAATACCCGCACTGATAATGAGTTCCGTGAACAAGTCAATAAATCCATCCAACTGGGCTCCTCCGGTTACAGCGCTGCGCAGGCCCTGATCAGCCTTGCCGCTCTGTTCCTGCCGTTCAACCTGTACAGCCCTTGTCTGCCAATAATGGGCCACCGCCCTTTCGCTCCATTTTGGTAGTCCCTGAAGTATTGCCGGGTTCATTATCACTTTGTTTGCCCTGTTCATAAAGGAAAAAACAAAAAATACGTAATTTACCGGTCAAACGCGCACTCCTTATACTCCTTATACTCCGGGACGTTGTTAAGCAACGATAGAACTCTCAATATACTCCAGGACGTTGTTAAGCAACGATAGAACTCTCAATATATCAGCTTTTTCGTGTCATATAGTTCACTCCGCCTGTAGTTACTCCCAGTTGCCGGGCGGTCTCGGCCATTGACAGGCCATACTCGCTGGTAAACTTTAGGGCGAGAC
>NZ_MPJE01000060.1:0-3948 GCF_001975465.1 Chlorobium sp. KB01 | reverse complement strand
CTAGCAGCCTGTCGGACTAACAAAGCCGCGTAATACATTGGAAAAATGTCTGTAAAGCATTATCTTAGCGTAAGATAATTACTTATTTCAGAGGCTGGAGCCGCAGCATTCATTTCCTGATTTCACACTATGAACATCGACTTTATCATAGCAGATCGTGATACCCCGTTTCTTTTTCCACCGTCAGTACAGGAGTGGTTGCCAAAAGACCATCTGGCCCGATTTGTGGTAGATATGGTGAGCCAACTCGACTTATCATCCCTGAGGGGAACCTATACCGGTAAAGGCTCAAGGGCTTATGATCCGACGATCCTGCTGAGTATGCTTTTTTACGGATATTCAACGGGAGTGTTTTCAAGCAGAAAACTTGAACAGGCGAGCTATGATTCTGTTGCATTCCGCTACATTACCGGCAATCAACATCCGGATCACGATACCATAGCAACGTTCAGGAAACGGTTTTCTGAGGAGTTACAAGGACTGTTTGTTCAGATACTAACCATTGCCCATGAAATGGGGATACTGAAGCTTGAAACCGTGAGCCTTGATGGTACGAAAATCAAGGCCAATGCCTCGAAGCATCAGGCGTTAAGCTGGCAGTACGCGTGTAAAATCGAAACGCAACTCAAAGAAGAAGTCAAGCAATTATGGCTGCTGGCAGATCAAGCCGATCAAGCAATAATACCTGATGGAATGAAGATTCCAGAAGAACTTGAGCGGCGAGAAAAACGTCTTGCAACCATAGCGGAAGCCAAGAAAAAAATTGAAGCAAGAGCAGCAGAACGGTATGATCAGGAAAAGCAAACCTACGAAAACAAGCTTGCCGAACGGGAAAAGAAAGCAAAGGAAAGTGGCAAAAAACCAGGAGGCAAACCGCCAAAACCACCGGAACCAGGTCCAAAACCGCACGACCAGATAAACCTGACCGATGAAGAATCACGGATCATGCCGACAAGCGGAGGCGGATTCGTGCAGGCGTTCAATGCTCAGGCCTGCGTCGATATCGCAACCATGCTCATTGTCGCCGTTCATACGACCCAACAGCCCAATGATAAGCAGCAAATAGAAACGGCAATTGAAGCACTGGAAAAGCTGCCCGAAAAACTCGGTCAAGTCAATGAAATCATAGCGGATACCGGATATTTCAGTAAAGCAAACGTGGATGCATGTGAAGAGGCGGGAATCAATCCGCTTATAGCAGTTGGCAGAGACAAGCATAATCAAAGCCTCGAAGTTCGATTCAATAAACCGGCACCCGTAGCGGAAGATGCAGACAGTGTTACCAAAATGAAATACCGATTGAAAACCCCGGAAGGGAAAGCCATTTATGGCCAGCGCAAGAGCACCGTAGAGCCAGTATTTGGAATTATCAAATCAGTGCTGGGGTATCGACAATTTAAGCGCCGAGGGTTGGAAAATGCCCATGCAGAATGGACGCTGATAAGCCTTGCCTGGAATCTGAAAAGGATGCATGTCTTGGCGAAGCCACGCATAAAAATGCCAGTAATGGCCGCATGTAAAGCAAAATCAGGAGTACAAGGCAACCAATTGTCCGCATTTTGGCGTAATATGTACCAACAATGGTTTTCTATGACCAAAATGCACATAAAAAGGGAGTTCGACGGCTGGTTTGCTGTAAGCTTCTCTATCGTTAGTCCGACAGGCTGCTAGGAACTCGGAAATCTTATGTACAATAATATCAAGAACTTAATTTTCTTGGTCAGCGCTTTTTTTGATTTTGGCACAAGTCAGGAGCAGTTCTACCATTATTGACCGGCACGATTTTGATGGCGACATTCTTGAGCTGATTGAGGAGGCGCAAAAATACATTCTCAAAAACATTCACATCGGTATGCGTCTGGATGGCCTTTTCCGAGTTGATGTTCCTGAAATTCCCATGGCTGCGCTTCGTGAAGCGATCATCAATGCATTCTTCCATCGCGACTATCGAGACCCGGACTACATCCATGTTGCTGTTTTTAAAAATCGAATCGAGATACGTAATCCCGGTGGCTTGTACGACGGTTTGACTATGGAAGAGATGCGTCGGGGTAACGTCTCCCGCCGCCGAAACCCGCTGATTGCCGATCTGTTCCGCCGCATTCAGATGGTTGAAGGATGGGGGCGTGGAATGCCACTCATTTTTGAAAATGCACCCAGCGTTGAGTTCCGCCAGATTGCGGGACTGTTTATAGCGAGTTTTGAACGACCCTCTTTTCTTGAAGAGTCAAGCCAGGAAACTGTCGATAAAACTGTCGATAAAACTGTCGATAAAACTGTCGATAAGGCTGAGTTGACAGACAAAGAAAAGAAAGTATGTGATTTGGTGCGCCAGCATCCGATCATGACTCAAAAAGAGATGGCAGAGCTACTTGGCCTCACCGAACGAGGTATTCGTTACCTGACTGACAAGCTTCAGAAGCAAGGTGTTCTTCGACGAATTGGTGGGAAAAAGTCTGGAAGCTGGAGAGTGGTTGGTTCGCCAGAAGCAGACATAAAAACAAAAAGCTCACCCTGAGTGCGCTGTTTTTACGTGCCAGCAGCTTCCGGGATGTAGTTGAATAACGATAATAAATCCTCGCGCCTCTTGCCCTGTTATACCGATAACTCTATTTTATAAAATCAGGTATTCTTTTTTCTACAACGAGGGGACGTTGACGACAAACTCTACTTGCCCCGGCATTTCTCCCTCGGAATTTGCTATGAAGGTGTTGTGGAAGGGTGTTTGAGTGTGAGACTCTTTCCGTCGAGATAGATGTACGGCCCTGTCAGTTTGTCACTATTCTCTCGAAATAGTGAGATATCCTGTTTTGCGGACTATTGTTTATTTGTTGCAATAATGCGGTATATTTTATGTAATAAAAAACCCCAGGATCGTCAACGACTCGTGGTCGGGAGAGGATTTTTCCGGGGGCTGCACAAAAATATAGCTTTTACTGATGGCAGTGGCTTGCTTTCGTTTGGTATTACATGAAATATCACATATAATATCAATATGAGTGTGCCTGACATTGTGCTTGACACCAATGTTGTCATGTCTGCCCTTCGTTCAAAAAGAGGCGCGTCTTACAAGCTTTTGTCACTGATTGGAACCGATCAGTTTGAGATCCATGACTCAGTGGCTCTTATTCTGGAGTACGAAGATGTTATTCTGCGCCACAGAGAAGCAGTGGGATTATCGACAGAAGAGGTTTCGATTTTTATTGATTCACTCTGTTCAATGGCACAACATCATAAAATATATTTTCAGTGGCGACCGTTTTTGAGTGACCCAAATGATGAGCTTGTGCTTGAATTAGCGGTTGCTGCACAATGTGAATATATAGTCACGCACAACATCGGTGATTTTAAAGGTTGCGACAAGTTTGGTATTCAGGCAATCACCCCGAAAGAGTTTTTGGTGATTTTACGTGAGGAGAAAAAATGAGCGCATTAAGTTTACGTTTACCTAAATCATTACACGAGCAGCTCCGCGAAGTAGCGCAGGAAGAGGGTATATCCATCAATCAGTTTGTTATGCTTGCTGTTGCTGAAAAAGTGGCTTCTCTTTCAGCGGTTGAATATTTGGAAAAGCGGGCGAAAAGCGGCAGCCGCGACAAATTCCTTGAAATATTAAACAAAGTTCCTGACGTGGAACCCGAAGCATTTGACAAGCTGTAATCGCGTTTGACAGAGCTTGCATGGGCGGGCGTTGACAACTCAACGTGCCTCAGCATTTCAGTTTTTCTTCCATATCCGGCAGCCGAGCATGTTACCGGGCAAGTCGGGAAGAAGAATCGAGGAATTGGAATAATTCGCTTCGTCTATCTACCAATATCGCGCTCCTCTGAGGCAGGATAGGGGACGTGTTCAACTATTTCAACTTACCTCGGCAGTTTACCAAGGATCCGGGACGCAAGGATCCGGGACGTTGTTTAATAGCGATAATAACGCAGCAGCCCTCTTCCT
>NZ_MPJE01000059.1:0-10793 GCF_001975465.1 Chlorobium sp. KB01 | reverse complement strand
ATGGTGCCGAGCGAGATACCGATGAAGTGGGCTTTACGGATATTGAGCGAGTCAAGCACTTCGATGATATCACGGGTGATATCCTCAAAATCGTAATGACGCTCATCCTTGTGCGGCAGCATCCCTTTCGACCTGCCGTGACCCCGAAGATCGACCAGCAGGACATTGAAATAGCGTATAAACTCCTTGATCTGCAAGAACCATATCGAAGAACTCCCCCCGGCGCCGTGGACAAACACCACCCAGGGAGCTTCGGGGTCATCCAACTCATATGTTTTGTAATGAAGCATGGAAGAACCGTGTTAAAACATTGCAGCCTCAAAAGAAACAGAACAAGGGTACCCGTTTAAAAGTTACACTCAGCTCCGCATAACACGCACAAACTCAAACAGCGCTATCCCGGATGCCACAGCGACATTAAGCGAATGCTTGGTGCCGTACTGCGGAATCTCGAGAACCTCATCACAGAGCTCAAGCAGCTCGTTTTCAAGACCGTCAACCTCATTACCCACAACAAGGCAGAGCGGAAAATCACCGGGAGTGAGCGTACTGTAGGGACGGCTTCCTTCCGTAATCTCAAGACCGCAGATCTTCACTCCTGCACGTTTCAATGCCGAAAGCGCCACAAGCGGATCGGCATGATACTCCCAGGCAACACTATCCTGGGCTCCAAGTGCGGTTTTATCAATCTCTTTTCTCGGCGGTGTGGCCGTATAACCGGAAAGAATCATTTTTTCAATTCCGGCAGCATCAGCTGTGCGGAACATTGAGCCGACATTCCACATACTGCGGATATTGTGCAGCATCAGATAAATCGGGTGTTTGGGAGAACCTGCATACTGCTCCGGGCTCATACGGTTCATTTCAGATCCATGAAGCTTTCTGAACTCCGCCATATTAAAGTGATGCGAGCTTTTCGATAAGACGCTGGTTTTCATCAACAAGCCCCACATTGAATCTGAGGCAGTTTTTCATCATCGGATAGCCGGAAACATTTCTGACAAGAATACCCTCACGCTGAAGCGCCTGAAAAACCGAACCGGCATCCGGAACCCGGATGATCAGAAAATTGGTATCACTCTCCAGTGGCGAAACACCTTCAATCGAAAGCAGTTCACTGTAGAGCCGGGCCCGTTCATGAAGAATATAGGATACGGCATCCGTGACCAGTGAGTAGTTCGAAAGCACACGCTCGATGGTGATCTCCTGAAGCCTGCCGGAAGCAAAGGGGATTTTCGGTTTTGCAAGCTCAGCCATCAGGGCCGGGTTGGCAATCGCAAAACCAATCCGGATTCCTGCAAGAGCAAGAGCTTTGGACATGGTGCGCAGTACCACAACATTGGGCAGCTCGTCAATCAGTTCAAGAGCGGAACGCTGACGGGAAAACTCGATATAGGCCTCATCAACAAGGACAATGGCGTCACATGATTCCGCAATCAGGCGGACATCTTCCAGTGAGAGCGATTTGGAGGTGGGATTGTTTGGTGTAGAGAGCACGATAAAATGAACCGCCTCATCCCGGGCCGTCCGGATGATAGCTTCCGTGTCAAAATCCAGACCGGGCTGCATCGGCACCTTGACAATCCCGGACTGCAGGAGCAGGGCGATTTTTTCATACAGTGAAAATGAGGGATCAGGAATCAGCACTTTGCGTGATGGACCAAGGCAGGCAAGAAAGATCGTGTAGAGCATCTCATTGGAGCCGTTGCTCATCATCACACACTCCGGCGCAACCCCGAGAAATTCAGCATAGCTCTGCATGCCCCGATAGGGAAGAATGTCAGGATAGCGGTTCCATGACTCCTTCTGAAACGCACCAAGTATCTCCTCCTTGAGCCACATCGGCACATCAAAAGGGCTCTCATTCTGGTTCAGCTTGACCTCTGCCTGCTGCCCCCCCTCAACATGGTATGCCGCAACACTCTGTAATGCGGGATTAAGAAGGCGCTGTATATCGTTCTGCATAGGGTACAAAATATTGTTGCGGTGAAAGGGTCAAGGAGAAAAAATTGCAGAGCGATCTCCTTATATGGACAACGCTTGCACTACCCATACAAAAAAACATCTTTTTCACAGAATTCATGAAAAAAAGCTGGACAATCCTCATTTTTTTTATAAATTAAATCAAGACAAATTTAATCTTATATCAAGGAGCAATAATGAACCGCATAAAAAAAACACCCCTCGACCTGCTCAATGACATATATAGCCTTGCATACTGGATGACCGGCAGTGAGAATGAGTCGCAAGACCTTGTCAAACTCACCTATCGATCTGCAAACAAAGAGACAAAAGAGAGCGACCTGCTCAGAGCTTTCAGGAAATCCTATGTTGAGCGGTTCGGTCAGTATGCTGATTTCTGCATCCCGGACGCACCCTGCTCGCATCAGCATCATCTCCTCGATTCATTGAAACAGTGGTCGGCAGACATCAAGCTCTCCGTACTCCTGAGTGAAATATCCGGCCTTAAACACCGCCAGATCTCCGAAATTATCGGCAAACCTGTTGAGACAATACGGTTATGGCTTCTCTGGGGACGAAAACTGCTTGTCAATGACACCATGATGAAAGTTTCCGCCTGATCGACACCCTCCTCCCTCCTGTGAAAGGCCGCTTAAATCCCTGGCGGCCTTTTGTTTTTAGACAAGCCTCTTTATATTTGCTTTTCCTGCACCTTTCAATCTCTTTTACCCTATGATTATTCTCACCGGCGGAGCGGGATTTATCGGCAGTGCCATGGTTTGGGAACTCAACCGTTATGGTGAAGAGAATATCATCATTGTTGACGATCTTGGCTCGACGACGACAAATAAATGGCGCAATCTCTCCGGGCTTCACTTTGCAGATTTCATCCAGAAAGACCTTTTTCCCGACCTGCTGGAGAGCGGTGCATTCAGGGATATTTCCGCCATCATCCACATGGGTGCAAACAGCTCTACCACCGAAACCGATGCCGACCACCTTCTGGTCAACAATTACGGCTATTCAAAAAAGTTGGCCTCATACTGCATGGCTCATGATGTAAGGCTGATCTATGCATCAAGTGCGGCAACCTATGGTGACGGTTCCAACGGATACTCTGACAATATTGCAGAAATTGAGAGGCTCCGGCCATTGAACATGTACGGATACTCCAAACAGTTGTTCGACCGGTGGGCAGATGCAAACGGCATTCTCAACCATGCCGCGGGACTCAAATTTTTCAATGTTTACGGACCGAACGAGTATCATAAATATGATATGAGCAGCGTCGTTTTCAAGGCATATCATCAGATTTGTGACAAAGGATCGGTAGAGCTCTTCCGCTCTCATCGCCCTGACTACCTTGACGGCGAGCAGTTGCGGGACTTTGTCTATGTCAGGGACTGCACCCGGATCATGCTCTGGCTGCTCGACAACCCTTCAGCATCCGGGCTCTTCAACGTCGGAACAGGCAGAGCAAGGAGCTTTCTCGATCTTGCAAAAGCAACATTCTCGGCTCTCGGCCGGGAGCCGGTCGTCAACTTCACGCCGATGCCTGAAACCCTCCGCGACAAATACCAGTACTACACCTGCGCCGATATGACCCGGCTGCGCTCTGCCGGATACCATGAACCATTCACCTCGCTTGAAGAGGGCGTAAAAGAGTATGTACAGCACTATCTCGCTGCCGACAACCCCTGGCTTGATCTCGCGAAAACCAATTCATAATGCCTAACAACCCTTCACATTGACCAAAGAAAAAATCATCGAGATCCAGGGTATTGAGCCGGTCATTCTTTTCGGGCCCTATGATGCCCACCTGAAAAAAATAAGGGCGGAATTTCCCGATCTGCTCATCACCGCCAGGGGGACAAAAATCACACTCAAGGGAAAGCCCGAAGAGATTGCTGTAACCGAGAAGATTTTCAGCGAGATGAAGTTTCTTGCCGACAAGCACGGCGAAGTACTTGACAATGACCTGAACATGCTGATCACGCTTGCCTCGTCACCGGCTCCGGAGATGAAACCCGGACATCTGGCGGATGAAGATATCATTGTCGCAACAGCCGACTATGTCGTCAGGGCAAAAACCAACGGACAGCGGCGAATGGTCGCAGAAGCAAAAACAAATGATATTGTGTTTGCCATCGGTCCGGCGGGTACCGGAAAAACCTACACCGCTGTTGCCATAGCCGTAGCGGCATGGAAATCCAAAAGTGTCAAGCGAATTGTTCTTGCCAGGCCGGCTGTGGAAGCCGGAGAGAGCCTCGGTTTCCTTCCCGGTGATCTCGCACAGAAAATTGATCCCTATCTTCGGCCGCTTTACGATGCCCTGCAGGATATGCTGACTGCAGAAAAGCTCAAAATGCTCACCGAAAAAAGGATTATAGAAATTGTTCCTCTTGCCTATATGCGGGGCAGAACACTCAACAATGCCTTCATTATTCTTGATGAAGCCCAGAACGCTTCGAACAAGCAGATGAAAATGTGTCTGACAAGGCTTGGTCTCAATTCAAAAGCGATCATTACAGGAGACGTTACCCAGATTGATCTGCCCGAACAATCTGACTCGGGACTCACCAATTCGCCGGAAGTCCTCAAGGATATCAAGGGTATCAGCTTTGTCTATCTTGACAAATCCGATGTCGTTCGTCACCGGCTTGTGCGTGATATCATCAACGCTTACGAAAAACATGAGCAGAAATAGCGCTTCAGCCCGTAAAAAGAGCGCTTCAGGGTGGAACTTTCTTATACCCTGGCCGGTTCAAACGAATATAACCGATCCGGTGAGGCCAACTCTCTGAAGGTCCCTGCCTGATTTTTCAATAACAGTAAACGAGGAGAAACAAAATGGCACACAGAATCACCGAAGAGTGCACCTATTGCGGAGCATGTGAACCTGAATGTCCGGTCACTGCTATCACTGCGGGGGATGACACCTATATTATTGATGAGACGACCTGTGTTGACTGCATCGGCTTTCATGATGAAGCGGCTTGCGTCCAGGTCTGCCCTGTAGACTGCATCATCAAGGTCTGAAGAGGCAGCAAACCCGAGATAAATCACAGAAAAGACCATCTGCAACCAAAATAAAACCTTAAGGGATTGGGGCGTTTTTTTTGCGGTAATGAAAAAATCTTATATTATTCAAAATTGACCCGAATCGTTCTTTCATAGTTTTCAAATAATCAACAAGCAAGGAACTTAATATGGCACTCTACATTACCGAAGAATGTACCTACTGCGGAGCATGTGAACCAGAATGTCCGGTTACTGCAATTTCTGCCGGTGACGATGTTTATGTTATTGACGCCGGAACCTGCACGGAATGCGATGGTGGCGAAGCTGCATGTGCATCTGTTTGTCCTTCAGACGCTATTGTCAAAGGCTAAGCTCTGACGATCAGATCAAATAAAAAAGCGGAAGGCAAACCCTTCCGCTTTTTTATTACCAGCAACACTGAGATCTTCTATCAAACAAAACCGCTCTTTAAACTTCGTAATCCACAACCCTCCGTTCCCGGGAGGCCTCACCGATAAACGGCTTCAATGCCTGATGTTCAGGATGGATCTGATAGGCATCAAGAGAGTGCCGGTCAACAAATTCAGTGTAGAGCACCACGTCACCCGAGCTCTCGCTTCGACTGAAATCGAGACCAACCTCAATGGCAAGCATCCCTTGAATTCTCCCCCGCAACGCCTCCAGCTTCTCCTGTATCAGCCGTGCATTGGTCTCACTGTCGTTTCCATGCGCAGCATCCTTAAGCTGCCACATCACAATATGCTTGATCATTTTTTGCACCGTCTGCGTTATCGTAAAAAATCAACTTTCTGTCTGTTTTTTTCTCGCGGATTTTGACAGCGCAAGATCACGCTTTTTAAGCTTTCCCGCAGATTTCGTTGCAGAAATCCCTTTTCTGTCAAGCTTTCTTCCCCTTTTCGCAATCGCCAGATCACGTAATTTCGACTTCCCGGCAGATTTTGCTGCGACCAATGCTTTCCGGTTCTGCTTCACGCCGGATTTTGCAACAACCGGATCTCCCTTTTTCATCTTTTTTCCGGATTTGGCTATGAGCGCTGTGTGCTGTTTTGACTTTTTAACCGATTTTGTCAGGGCAACTGCATGCCGGGCATGATGCTTCGATTGTTTAGCCGAAGCAGCAACGACTGCTGCACCTTTTCGGGCTTTCCGGGTATGCAACCGTG
This sequence comes from Chlorobium sp. KB01, assembly GCF_001975465.1. Taxonomy (NCBI): domain Bacteria; kingdom Pseudomonadati; phylum Chlorobiota; class Chlorobiia; order Chlorobiales; family Chlorobiaceae; genus Chlorobium; species Chlorobium sp. KB01. The sequence continues at coordinate 4,626 of NZ_MPJE01000059.1, read as the reverse complement.
ACGCATGCGCCATTTTACGCTCTCCGGCATCGGCTCTCACCGCCCGTTCTGCGGGAGGAACAGAGGAGCGTGCAATCATAACAGGTTCCTCCCTCTGGATCAGCAGTGCCCGATCAAACATCTCTGCGGCAACATTCCAGCGATCCGTCCTTGAATTCAGCATAACCAGAAGAATATCCCGGTTATCCTTTATGGCTCGTCCGATCAGGCATCTTCCGGCCCTGCCGGTATAACCTGTTTTGATTCCGACTGCATAGGGATATCTGCCCAGAAGCTTGTTGTGCGTTTTAAGGGAGTAGACCTTTCGGGTAGACTGCTCAACAAAAACAGCACGATCAAGGCGCGCTACGGCATTAAAAACAGGATTCCTGACCGAATATTCCGTCAAACACAACAGATCTCCAGCCGTTGAGGTGTTGCCGGCATAAATCCCTTTATCAAAACCTGCCGGATTGGTAAAACGGGAATTTCGCATCCCGATCGCTCTCGCCCTGGAGTTCATGGAAGCGACAAAGGCATCAACACTGCCGGAGAGATGTATCGCAATAGCAAAAGCCGCATCATTGCTCGAGTTGACCATGGCCGCCTTGACAAGATCAAGAAGCCTGATTCGCTCTCCAACCCTGAATCCCGCTTTTGACGGTTCTACATTGGTGGACTCACGGGTAATGATCACATCCTGATCCAGCTTTCCGCTTTCAATCGCCATGATACAGGTCAGAATCTTGGTCAGGCTTGCAGGAGAGACCGGCCGGTCAATATCCTTTGCCATCACAACCCTTGAGCTGCATAAATCCTTGACAATATAGGAGTCTACCGGAGCCTGTATCTGGTAGGAACCATTACCGGGCTCTGCATGGAGCAATGCAGGGAGTGCTATGGAAGCCGTAAAGGCAAAGAGGCAGATACCGAGAGTTATAACCCTCGCTCTGACGGGAAGATGTTTCCTGCTTTTACGGGAACGTAGCGTCCATGGACGGCAAATTGCGGCTGTCGAAAATTGTTCTTGCATCGAAAGTGGTCTACTGTTCTTGTAATTATGGTCAACCGGTGTTAAAAAGCCTCTCTGTAAAGCATAATCACGCTCATCCGAAGGTACATATCCAAACCCTGAATCCCGTTATTTTATCACAAATAATCACCTGCTTTTTTTATACCCTCAGCCTTCAACCCGCGCTTTGCTGCACCGGCACTTTCGGAATGCTCGATACTTGATACCATTGACTGGTACTGGCGGACATCAAGCAGAACAACCGTACTTTTGCCATGCTGCGTAAGCACCAGAGGTCGTCCGGTCTTCTTGACCAGCTTCACCAGTGATGCTGTGTTTGCGCGAAACTCCGACAACGGCCTTATATCTTCCTCAAGATTGATACTTCCCATATAAAACCATAAATAGTACTATTATTTGTACCAATAATTGTACGTATTTAAGTACTAAAAAACAACTCTTTCCGGAATATTCCAAAGCGGCAAGCTGATTTGCAGCAGTTATTCCGAAAGCGATCCGGCTTCTGATATTTTTGGTTTCGGGGTATGAAGATCGGTAACATCCATGCCCTTTATCTGCATGACCAGATGAAGCGTGTTGGTCACCAGCTCTTTGACGGAGCGTTTTACATAGCGGCTTCTGAAAAAGGTGTTGTAATTATTTTCAGTATCTTCGGCAATCCACCCTCTGCTCCATCCGACAAAATTAAAAGGCGGAAAGGTAAAGCCGAGGTCGCTGAAAAACGCATTGAGATTTCCCGCAACGCCCTGCACATTATCCTGTCCCCCGGTTATAATGAACGAAGCAACCTTGTTTTTTATCAGCACCCTGTCATGTATGGTTATCTGGTTCTGAACGGTATTGAGTCGTTCAGCCATTTTGTAAAACAGTGAGGATGCGTTACCCCACCGGATAGGAGTTGCAAGTATAACCGCATCCGCCCACAGCACCATGGTACGGTAAACCGCAAGCATCCCGTCCTCCGGATCCATTTCCGATATGGAACAGGGCCACGTACAGGCATTTTCATGACGACTGTAGTACCCTTCGCAATGGCGGAAATCAAGGTCACGGATTCTGATCATTTTTGTTGCCGCGCCGAACTCCGATGCCGCGAAATCGAGCGCACTCTGCAAAGCCGTTTCGGAAGTGGAGGGACGAGGCAGATCACAATTCATATTGGTCGTGGAAATACCGAGCACATTGAGACTCCTCGTTGTGGTCTGATACTCCATCTTTCGCAGATCGGCCAGAGGATCAACATCATGAGCTGCCCTGAAAGCCTCTCTGGAGGGCTCTTCTGAAACCATGATCATGCCGTTCTCGACAATCACGTCATAAAGCGCCTGACGGTCCCTGTAGCCCTGGGGCGCCTTGCCGCTCTTCAGGCTGTACTGCCAGCCATGCCAGGGGCATACAATATAAAGCTCTCCGTCTTCGAGCCGCTGAATGGTTCCCTGACTGAGATCTCCACCCTCATGAATGCAGCTGTTCCCGAGTGCGGTAACCGTGCCCTCATAATGAAACAACACAATGGTATGCTTGTCGGACCGGACCAATTTATGCGTATTCTCGGGTAGCTCCGAAAGCGGTATGAGTGGAATATGGCGCATGGAATCAACGGTTGGTTACATAAGTTCTCTTCAGAATCTGATCGCTTCACGGGCTGCTTGCAGGTCTGCGTTCCCGGTTACCGCTCCGTCAGCACAAGCTTGAGGGCAAGGCCGACAAAGAGTGCTGCAGCAACTCTGTTTACAACGCTCTGAGCACCGGGAGAGTTGCGGTAACGCTCCCCCAACCCTCCGGCAAGCATACTTATCGCTCCGAAAACAAGTATGGTTGCCAGAATGAAGAGCCCTCCAAGCAGAAAAAACTGCATCGTCACGGAGCCTCCTGCCGGATCGACAAACTGCGGGAGAAACGCCATAAAAAAGAGCGAAACCTTCGGATTGGTGAGATTCATGACAATCCCCCTTCTGTAGAGATCTCCCTTTGAAAAATGAGGAACCTCTCGCTTCTCCGCCGTTGATCCTCCTGCCCGGAAAGCCTGCCATGCAAGATAGATGAGATAAGCCGCTCCGATATACTTGAGGATAGTGAAGGCAAATGCCGAAGAGTTGACAAGCGCCGCAAGCCCTAACGCCACCGCAACGGTATGGCCAACAAGACCGGTGGCAAGACCAAAAGTCACAAAAACACCGGCCTTCCGCCCGTTCTGCGCAGCCTGGGCCATAACAAAAAGGTTATCAGAACCGGGAGAGAGGGCAAGAATTATCGCAGTCGAAAAAAAAGCAAGCATCGTATGGGTATCGATCATCATAAACGAATGATAATAATATTTAAAAAAAGAGGCTCTGTTTTTTATTGTCGTGAGTTTCCCCTCAAATCATTTTCTGACAATATACCACATCAAACCTCACCCCTCTTTTCTCTCCGACTCCCGTCAACCTGCCGCACTCCGTGAACCCGTTGTTTCGATGAAAAGCTATACTACCGGGGTTACGGGACGAAATGCTCACAAGAATCGAGGTAATACCCATGCCCTGCGCTTTATGCTCAAGACAGTTGAGAATTTGTTTTCCAATCCCTCTGCCGGTATATCCATGTTTCAGAAAGCAGGTCAGTTCAGCCGTAGAGGAAAATACCGGAATTGAGCTGTAGGGACGAAGCACTCCGAAACCAACGACAACGCCTGACTCATCCCGGGCAGTGACTGCCGGGTATCCCGATGAAAACTGTACAAATGATTCGAACATTTCATAAGAGAGCGGGCTCTCGGTATATGCAGCAAAACCCGACTCCGTATAGAAATTGAATATGTCAATAATCGCTTCCCTGTCATGGAGCGTAACCGGCTCAAGAGAAATCCTCATATCCCTTAAAAAAGTTGCTACCGTTTTTAGCCAGGCTTCATTTGTGCCTTGCAAAAAATCAATCCCCAACTTTAAATCTACATTGAAGAGAGCAGAAAACATCGAAAACGGCGGTAATTCTCTCCACTCCGCATTGAGTTCAAGAGAGGATCAATCCGGGAGGAGATAATGAGCGGTTTTTCCATCCTCCTCTTGAACCTGACAGGAGAGCGATTTATATTACCCTCTGAATACAGATTCCTCTGCAGAAGACCGGAACGTCACCATGATGGTGAACTACATTATTTTCAGAGGTCTCTACTAACGTGCAACCGTCACGGAAAATGTAAAGGAGTTCTATGCTTAAAGAAGCGGCAGGGGTAGGCGGCGCTCTATTGCTTACACCTCTTGGCGTACCGATAGCGCTTCACGGAATTGCAGGAATTCTTGTCGGAGGAGCCGGGCTTTTTGTTGTGGATGCAGTACTGAAACAGGCTGAAGATATCATGCAAAAACCGGAAACTAAGTCAGGAATGCCGGAGTCAGAGGATCGAGCTATTCCGGATTAGCGCTATCGGAAGTTCAGATAAACCGCAGGTGGTATCAGCAGGTAGCCAGGCGGAGTTGAGCAGTTGCTGTCAATGCATCTGTGGAGGACATCTTTTTCAAAAAATGTATAGCACGGGTATTAAACTCCAGAGGCTGGTCAACATTGCAGACATGGCCGGAATTACCGATCACCTCAAGCCATGAATTGGTGTGGCGGGTTATGATGTACCGTAC
>NZ_MPJE01000058.1:0-3515 GCF_001975465.1 Chlorobium sp. KB01 | reverse complement strand
GCCTTTATTTTCAATTAAAAGCGCATCAGTACAGTGAACTGCAGGATATCAGCATGTTTGTCATTGCCGAAAACGCGCTCTACCCCCCCTTTGTGAGGAGTGGCGTTGCCGTAGATAAGCATGTAATCAACTTTCCCGGAAGGTGAATATCCCAGAATCAAATCCCATTCGGATGCGAAGCGTTTTGAAGAAACTGCAGTGTCGTCAAGTTTCGCCGTGCTGGCTTTGTTGAAGTGGTAATCATAATAGAAAATCTTCAGCCAGCTGTCCTTGAGCGGCGGCATCAGCGTGATGTTGAAGAAATGGGTGTCAAGATTGCTCAGACGGGTTTCATATGTACCCACCACGATTCCCTGGTACCAGTAACCGAATCCGTAAGGTGTTGATCCATTATGCATGTAATCCCATGCCTCATTGCTCCCCGTTGAGGCATCGTCTCCTGAAAACGAAGAGTAACGGTACCCGATGGTGGGATACCATGGCAACTCCGGTATGTAATACTTGACTTCAGAAAACCATGCCCTGGCCGTTTTTGAAGGAAACGTATTGCGCTGGTAATCGAATTCTCCGGCAATCTCCATGTTGGGCAAGTCATTGAGAGGGTGCCCCCTGCCATGGAGGCCAACTGTGCTGGTACCATCCCTGGTATCCATGGCTGATTTGAGCACATTGAAATATGAAAGACCGATTTTACCGTGTTTGCTGTCCTGTAGCTCGATGTTGCCGCCAAGAATTTCGTCATCACCAGCATCATGATCGGTCATCAGGTAGAAAAGTTCTGCGTAATATGGCATTTTCCTGACTCGCAGAATGCCGGTGTTCTCCCAAGCCTGACGAGGGTCCAACCAGTAAATACCCTTATGTGCATTCGCTTCGTCGTTGCCGTCAACAAGTACCATCCCGTCTCCAAGCATGAAATTCTGCTTGCCGATACTGATATCAATACCGTCCCTGTCGACAAACGGGATCGTCTCACCCGATCTCCAACCGATATAGGCCTTGTCGATATCGAGATGTGAAAGGTTTTCGCCGACGAGTTGAGGAGCCTTGCTGACTGAATAACGTTCGCCTGCCGTGAGACCCCAGCTGTCGCCATCGCCTCTGGTGTATGATCCCACTGCACGAAGGCCTCCGTAGAATGATGATAGAGAGCAATCTTTCAATATGAATTCAACCTTCGGTGCGACATATGCTTCTGTCCTTGCAATATCCTTGGCATAATACTCGACATCCAGCTGTCCCAAACCAAAGTGTGTATTGGTCATCGACATGGTGGAAACGCCAAAATCGGCGCCATACTTTACCGACAGAGAATCAGGTTTGGCAAGAGAATCTGCAGGCGCAACGCCAACGGTGAAAAACACAACAGGTATCAGGGCACGCATCATTGTGCCGAGAAAACCGCTGCAGCCTTTTTTTTTCGCATAGTTCATCATGGGGGATTTGATGGTATGGTTGTATTTATGGTTGAGCCATCACATGTCGTAAAGGAAATAGACTGACATTGCGACCATGGAGGGTAACTCATAGTCGGGAAATGTATTGATAATGTTCTGCATGAAATTGTCCCTGGTAGATACCGAATGGATTTTCCTGATATCTTCCAGATGCTCTATGTTTTGTTTGATGATCAAGTGGTCACAGGGAACTCCATGGCCAGGAAGCACAAGGTCATAAGCGTTGTGATCGAACTTGCGCAATGCAGTTGCCCAGCCATCGAAACACATGGTACCGTCTGGAGATCGTTGCCCCACAAAAAAATGAACCTTGTTATAGATCAGGTCCTGGGCAATCAGAATCTTTTCAGAAGGCAGCTCAACGACCAGCATGTAGAGGTCTTCAGCTGCGGTGACTTTGTGAAGTTTCAGCATGATGCCGTCAACGACGATCGATTCCGATTCTATGATATGGTTCGGAAGTATGGGCGCATCAATAACAAGATCTCCGTGCTGGCTCCTGTGAAATCCGATAGCAAGCCCGGCAAATCCCTTGATCTCCTCTATCGTTTCTGGATATGCATAGCTGTCAACATCCTGAAAATACTCGATACCGAACCAGTGGTCCGGATGGGCATGGGTAATGAAGAGTCGATCAATTGGCTTTCCAAGCGAATCTACGTAGTGACGAAGTTCACTGGCATGAGGCCTCATCAGCATGCAATCCACCACAACCAGTGCATTTGTTGTCTCAATAATCTGGGCATTCACCCTTTCGCCGTCATCAGGAGAGGCGCAGCAATGAATCGTAACGTTCCCCTGTTCGATTCTGGTAATAACCAGATGGTTTTGTTCGCTCATTGTTTTATGCTTGCGTATTAAGGTCAATAAAGATGATCTGTCGATGATAATCCATTGAGCAAAAAGATCACTCCTTCAGTAGAACTTCGACAAGCTTGTTACCGAACGCAATACTCGACTCTACGGATTGAGCTGACACAAAAGGTGGGTCGTAATGAACGACAGGTTTGTTTCTGTTCGCTGAAGGATCAGCGATTACCTTCCCGCTCTCTCCGACAGCATCTTCGATGATCATCTGAAGTGGGAAGACAAAGCCCGGAGTAACCAGATCGGTTCCCGGATTCTTCGGATTTGAGCCAAAAAGAGGATAATTCAGATCACCTGTAAAATCCCACTCTTTTGGATGGGCAACAATCTGCTTGCCGTTGATGATGCTTTTGCCATCATCCTCTTTTCTTGCCCAAACGAACGCGCCGACGGCATAACACAAAGCCCCGATTACCTTGCTTTGAGCATAAAATTGTTCCAGTAACCGGTGTACCTTTGCATTTCCGACAAGATCAAGCGGGGAACCGGGCCCACCGACGATAACCATAGCATCGAAATGCTCAGCTTTGACATTTGCGATTTTGACAGGATTGTCCCACTCTCCGTTTTTGAGAATCTCCATAACCCTGTCTACAACTGGTGCTGGATTGACATTATAGTTCTGTACAGGATCAATAAAATCCTTGTCAATGCTTAGCATCAACGGCAAGGGAGTTATACCTTTTTCAGTTGCCAGCGTCAAGCTGAATCCAGCATTTTTCAGCGCATCCCAGGGTGCCTGAAGCTCTTCGCCCCAAAGACCGAGGTTGGAAGCGAGAATAAGTATTTTTTTCATAATGACATGGTTTTGATTACTGCATCACACCCGAAAAGTGACGGTATATTTTATCATCCTTCATATAAAGCGCGTCCCATACGCGCACAACACCCTCGGTGGTGTTAATGGTCGCCTCAAGGCAGATTGAATCCTCATAAAATCCAATTTTTTCAAGTGACTGAAAGCCTCGGTAAACTTTTTCGAGATACATCCCGAACTGTTGTTTGAGAGCAGCCTTACCTGTCACCACCTGCCCTTCACTGCCCAGCATCAGTATCATGACAGCATCATCGTGATAGTCATTGTCACAACAAGCCTTCCGGCATCTCCTTTTGAGAGCAGTTGCAGATGATTGTCAAGAAATATCTGGTAATTCATGGCAAACCTTGTTTAATGATGAATGATCGTTTCTA
>NZ_MPJE01000057.1:0-4985 GCF_001975465.1 Chlorobium sp. KB01 | reverse complement strand
CAATTTGATATTCTTTTACGAAGCAGAGCTTCGGGGAATTGACCCTTAGAGATTAAAAAGAGAGTAACTTTCGGAGCGTTCATAACTGCGAGAAACAAACCTCGTGGTTAAGCATCAAATTCAATGATATCAATCAGATAATGATTAGGGGATGTATTTCCGTAAGTGAAATAATCAGCCATACAAACAATCAGTGGTTATGCATAACGATCATGGGGAGCGGGTTGAGGGAGTAAGGAAAATGGCGCTGCAGTTTCTCGCTGAAGCGATAGGGCAGTGCCCGGCAGGGCTGGAAAGCAGCTCGAACAGGGATATTGTTTTTGCTGTTCTGGGGTTCCAGTACGGTGCAGTACAGAGTGCCGCCTATGTTGCCGGGCTGGGGGAGGAGGCCGCCTCCGGGATAGTGGAAGAGGTGGTGAGCAGGATTAACGGGATGGAGAAGGAGAGCGCGTTGAAGTTCCTTGAGCTGATGCCGATGCTTGCCGGGAAGGAGTATCCTCCGATCGGTATAGGCGGCAGGGCGATTATCAGTTTTTATAACGCTGCCAGTGACGGGGAGAAGATGAGTGCGGCTGGTTCATTGCAGGAAATTCTCCGTCAGATCGAGGAATCGTAACGCTTGAAGCTCAGTAACGCAAGTGTAAGCGGTTACTGAGCTTCAAATCATTGTATCAAGAGTATTCCTGTGGCGGCATCAATGCTTGATTGATCCCTTGCAGTTCTGAGCGCCGCAACTGCATTCGAATGGCGCAGCAATGGCAGTTTCATTCTGCGAGTAGTCGAAGGTGATTTCGTCGCCGATGTTGATATCCCTGAGGGCAATCATCAGCTCGCGCTTTTTGTCGATGTAGCAGTTGGGATCACAATGGTGGTTGACATACCGGCCGAACGGGTGATCAATATGGCGTGTAGCCAGCTCAATTGTTCTGAGATCCCGGACCGGACTTTCGTCACCAAGGCTGAGATCCATCACGATTTCACCCTCTTTGTAATAATTGACCGAATAGACTCCGAGGAATCCCTTGCCCTTGCCCACACCAATACCAAAAACTTTCATTATTGTCCGGTTAGATTGATTATCAGATTGTGTTTGTCACCACGGTTTCTTCAAGTTCTTCGGTGTGATTCCAGAAGCGCACATACAAGCCGTTATTGTTTAACAGCTCATTATGGGTGCCCTGTTCAACGATAGAGCCTTTATCCATAACAAAGGTCATATCCGCCTCAACAGCCAGATTGAGTTTATGGGTAATTGCCACTATGGTACACTGGCTCCGGAGTTTCAGGATGGTTTTAAGGATATCCTGCTCGGTCAGGGGGTCGAGCGCCGAGGTGGCTTCATCAAGCAGCAGCATCAGGGGCTCACGCACCAGAGCGCGTGCCAGTGCGATACGCTGGCGCTGACCGCCCGAGAGCAGCCCGCCTGACTCTCCGCAGAGTGTTTCGTACTGTTCGGGCAGTGCGATGATAAAGTCATGTATCTCTGCCTGCTTTGCCGCTTTTTCGATGGCTTCCTGATCGGCATCCAGGTTGCCCATGCGGATGTTTTCTGCAATTGAGAGATTGAAGAGGCTGACCTCCTGGGCAACAACGCCAATGAAACTGCGCAGCAGCCGGGGACTGATCATGCTGCTCTCCATTTCATTTATCAGGATATGCCCGGTTGTGGGTTCATAAAAACGGAGCAGCAGGTTGATGAGTGTGGTTTTGCCTGATCCGCTTGGCCCGACGAAAACGGTGAAGCTTTTCGGCTCGATGCGGAAGCTGAGGTCATTTAAAACCGACTGGCCGTTGTTGTAGGAAAAACCGACATGGTGGTATTCAACCTCTCCCGTAAAGCGAACCGATTCATTGTCATAGTGCTCCTCCTCCGGGGGAAGAGGCACTTCGAGCACCTCCTGCAACCGCTGCATGGAGGCTTTGGCCGATAAGAGGTTCGGGATTATCCAGGTCATGTGGTTGATTGCGGCACTCATGCTCACAAAGATGATCTGGTAGGAGACCAGCGATCCGACGGACATCCTCCCCTGCATCACAAACAGCCCGGCAGCAAAGAGGATAACGATATTCAGGATCAGAAAGGCCAGATTGGGCATCAGCTGCGAGATGTAGGAGAAAAAATTTGCCCGGCTTGCAACGGTAACGAACTGCTTCAGCTTTTGACGGTATTGCCCGGTGACGTGTTTTTCCAGTCCGTAGGCATGGATCATGGTAAAGGCACTCAGATGTTCCTGCAGGAACATCCCCAATTGTCCGTTATAGCGGCTCAATTCATAGTTGCTGCTGTTGGTTTGTTTGGACACAGTATTGGGCGAAGAGAGGCAGATAACCATCCCGACCAGTACACAGGAAAAGAGGAGCGGGCTGAGCTGCAGGAGCAGGGCCGAGGAGACCAGCAGTTCCCCTATACTGAGGAATGCAGCAGGCAGGACGATTACCAGGGCGTTATCAATCGTTGCAGCATCAAGCGAGAATCTCGACATCAAATCTCCGGTGCTTTGACGCTCGTTGTATTCCATCGGCAGCAGTTGCAAATGGCGAAAGAGATCGTGGCAAAGGTCGCTGAAAATTCTGGAGCCGTATTTTGCCCAGAAGTAGTCACAAATGACCGCAAAAAAGGTGTAGACCACACCACCCACAGCAAAGAGAGCGAAGAGCAGAAAAAAAATATCCGGCTTGTTTTTCAGGATGACATCGTCAACCAGGAACTTGAGGCTGTAGCGTAATCCTGCCTCGTAGGAGAACTCGACTGTCAATCCGAGCAGGATGAAGAGAACACGCCAGCGATAGGGCCGAATGTATTGCCAGAGGGCAGCTGCAAACGTAACGTTACTCATGGGCACCTCTATTCATTTATTCCGCGATTCGATTGCTTCGTTGGGCGGTGCTCGCACTCAAACCGCTCACGGCAACTAATGGAGGAACCCTCATACCGGCCCATGGCAAAGGATGTTATGTTGCTCACAACATCAGGCCGTTTGCAGGGAGAGGGCGGCAATCCTTGTTTTGACATAATCTGAAACATGCCCGGTATACTGCTGCATAAAAGGCTGCGTGGCATCATTGCCGGTAATGCGGTGACGGCACTCAGCCTCACCGCATTCGCAGGAAAACTCCTCCATTGTAGCATGGCAGAAGGTTGCATAATCCATTGTGATCTCTTCTCCGGCAGCGATAGCATAACGGGCAACCAGATTCATGTTTTCCAGCCAGGCATTGGGATTGCAGGAGTGGTTGACGGGCTTCCAGTCACGGGGGTTTTTGCTCCACATCACCCAGATCTCGTCGGTGATCGGGTAGGCATACTGACGGAGCCAGCGCAGATTCCGGCTGTCCCAGTGTTTTTCGGCATAGCTCAGCGAAACCAGCACATGCTCTTTTTCTTCAAAGGCCTCGATCAGCTCACCCGGCTCGATATCCCGCGATGCATACATGCCGTAGGCTGCTTTCGGGTCGAATTTTATCTTCCAGTTTTTCACGCGCTCCCGGCAGCGTTTTGTTGCGGCCTCCTGCAGCAAGCGTAAAAATTCCTGATGGCCGTCCGGATAGTTGAGCAGGATGAAATCAGCACTTCCCGCATCATCGGGACTGTAGAAGACGCCGCAGTTGGGATTGATTTCGAGCATGAATAAACGGCCCTCTCCGTCCATGCGAATATCGCACCGGCCATAGCCGGAACCATTCAAACCGGTGAAGAGCTGAGCGGATATGGTTCTGAGACGATGGTCAAGATCGGGGTCGTCTACCGGAATACACTGCATATCCTCATAGTCGGACCATTTCAGATCAAAGTGTTTGAACGATTCACCTTCCGGAAAGACAAACTCAACGGCCGGGAAGGCGACCGGGTTTGCAGGGTCAGCAGCATTCTCGGCCACAAGAACGGTAAACTCCCGGCCTTCAACAAACTCCTCAATGAGCGCCTCCCCAAACTCCTTTACCATTCGCTCAGCTTCCACCTTGAACGCCTCCGGCGTTTCTGTGCGGGAAGTTTTTGTCATGCCGATACTTGCATAGCTGTTCGGGTGTTTGACAATGAGCGGGAATCGCAGATTGAGAGCTGCCTCCTCAATATCCACCTCCGTTGCGACAAAGCGATGAAGCGGTGTGTCGATGCCGAAAGAACGGGCTACACGCTTCATATCTTCACGGGTCGGGTCGTAAAAATCGGAGGAGGCCCCGGTGAAGGGGGCATTGAAATATTCAAGTGTCTGCACCACCTCTATACCGGCACAGTCGGCATCAAAAGAGCCGTCGCACAGATTGATGAAGAGGTCGAAATCCTGCTGGGTGAGTGAGCGTACCTGTTGAACGGCTGTGGCTTTATGAATGTCGGCCATTTCAACGTCGTGACCTTCCAGATAGGTTTTTATACCTCGCATCGGGTCATAATCTTTGGTCGGTGAATCGGATTGATCGTAGGAGGAGTAGAGTACACAAAGTTTCATAGCAGATTCTCAATAAGTGTCATGGTTATTAACAGGTGGTTATTTCGATACCTTTCCGTGAAGTTTTTCCATGATATGGGGTGTGAATTTATAACGAGGCAACAGATTCCTATCCAGATGCATCGCGCCTTTAATTTCACCCAGACAGTTTGCACTCCGGCACCCGCAACTAAAAACCTGCTCCATAGCCCATTCAGTCGAAGGGTAAAAGAAGGTGATCTCTTCATTCACTTCGATATCACGAAGGCAGATGAATTCATGACGCTGCACATCCACATAGACATTAGGGTCGCAACTGTGATTGAGATACTGAAGGAAGTCCGGTTTGAGGTGAATATGGCGGTTATGGTCTATCTGCAGGGAGAGATAGGTTGGCTCCTCTATATCCTCGCTGGAAGAAAACTCATGGAACAATGATCCCGATGTATGCCTGCATTGTTTTGCCTCAGATGGAAATGGAGAAAATGCCTTGTTGAGCTAGCGAGTTAATGTTACCTGTAGTTGTCGAAATCTGTTGGCAATCGAGACTCTGTCTCA
>NZ_MPJE01000056.1:0-28487 GCF_001975465.1 Chlorobium sp. KB01 | reverse complement strand
CGGACAAAGTTGATTGATTTTTTTTAAAATAATGCGACATCTTTGTTGACATATTCCGGAGCAAGACGAAGAGCGCAGACGGGTTCTGTTCTTGTATGTGATCCATACAAGTCTTGCGTCTGATACGGTGAGTGCAGTACGTCGCCTTCTTCGGGGAGAACATAATGCGAAGTTTATGGAGTACGTAAAAGAATATCGGGCTCGGGTTGAAACTATTCGCTATGACCATCCACCATGGGTTGCAGGGAAGATGCGTGGTTTAATGGCGAGCATGCATGTGTTTTGAAGAACTGATTGAATTGGTTGTAAGGCGGAATTCTGATTGTAATATTTTCATTTTCGTAGAATGAACCCGCTGACACATTGCATAAAGAGTAACACTGAAGGGATACGGTTTGCTGCGCTAAAGCGCTTCAGATAGTGTTCCGGTTTTGTATGGACGTGACCCCGGTTCATAACATTCCGGCAGGGACGTTATCGGTGGTTGAGGTGATCGGGAGATAAATCGGGGCAAGCGAGATGATGCATCCCTGCCCGATCGGTTGTTTCAAGGTTTGAAGTACCTGAAAATGGCGAATGGCATCTTTTCCCGGAGTTGCCGATTTTTTTATTTCGACAGGATAGAGTGTGCCGTTCTGATGAATGAGCAGATCGACCTCTTTGGCATCCTTGTCGCGATAGTAATAGATTGGGGCACGCTTGCCGTTGTGCCACCAGCTTTTGATGATCTCCGATACCACCCAGCTTTCAAGAATGGCTCCTGACATTGCTCCCGCTTCCAGCGTTTCGGGGGAGGTCCACTCGGTCAGCCAGGCTGCAAGTCCTGTATCGAGGAAGTACAGTTTCGGGGTTTTCACCACTCTTTTGTTGATATTAGTGTGCCACGGTTCGAGCAGGTAGACGATGCCTGAGTTTTCGAGAATCGAGAGCCATCGTTTTCCTGTTGCATGGTTGATGTCGCTCTGGCGGCAAAGGTCCAGAATATTGAGCATCTGGCCGGTTCGTGCTGCACAGGAGCGGAGAAATTTCAGAAATGCGCTTTCGTCGCCGACATTGGCCAGATCCCGCACATCACGTTGCAGATAGGTCTGGAGGTATGAACTGTAGAACAGGTCATGATCGGCAGGATTTTCCTGATGAAGAGCGGGAAACGATCCGAGCCAGATTTTCCGGTAGAGTTCCGGCAGAAGCAATTGCCGGCTTTGTGCTCGTTGTTTTATGATTTCCGGAACCGGCAGAAACGGTTCTGCAGAAGGAGTGCCCAAAAGCTCTCTCTGCGAGAATCCAAGAAGGTTGACCACCCCGACACGACCGGCGAGCGATTCAGTGACCCCCTTCATCAAATGGAATTGCTGTGACCCGGTGAGCCAGAATTTTCCGGCTTTCGGTTCGTTGTCCACTGCCATTTTAATGTATGGCAGGAGCTGGGGAGCATACTGGATTTCGTCGATGAGAACCGGTGAGGTAAAGCGTTGCAGAAACAGCGCAGGCTCATCTCTGGCGAGTGCCCGGAGCATCGGGTCGTCAAGAGTGACATACGTTCGCTCTTCTCCTGCAAGGTGTCGCAGGAACGTTGTTTTTCCGGTTTGGCGAGGTCCGGTCAGCAGCATGACGGGGAATTGTTGACTCGCTTCCAGGAAAAAACGTTCAAGTGTTCTTGTTTTGTAAGGCATGTTGCGGCTAATTTTATTATTGAGTATTAAAATAGCCGAAAAAACAAAAACGTGCAAGCGTCAAAAAAGATAGTATCTCAGTAGTGTCCGGTTAAAAAAAAAGAAGGGCTGAAAAAAACTTGAGAAACGGCGATTTAATAAGCGACCAAGCAATTATATCAGCCCTATAGACAAGGAGTTCCAGACCATGAGGCAAGTTACAACGATGCCTGGTGAGTTAATCTCAACCATAGCAGCCATTTACAAGTCTCGCTGGCAGATCGAACTCTTTTTCAAGTGGATCAGGCAGAACCTGAAAATCAAGTCGTTTCTCGGTACCAGCCAGAACACCGTATTAACGCAAATCTTGGTAGCCATGAGTGCTATTACCTGCTGTTATCGTACATCAAGTTCCAGCCGAAATACCGGTATTCATTGCAGGAATTGACCAGAATGATCGCTTCCGTTGTTATGGAGCAGCGCTTATTGATCGATATTTTGTCTCTCAATGAACAATCGCTCAAAAGGGTGAGGGATCCTGCCCCTCAGCTCGCATTATTTTAACCGTACAGTAGTGTAATTACCATTCAATTGCCGTAATAATCATTTTGTATTGATCGTGAGATCCTCTATTTTGCATAGGTAATCGAATATATGTCGATTACCTATGCAAAATTTGACGCTATGCGACTCGAAAAGAAACTTGGTACATTCGGCGCTGTGCCGTTGACACACGGAACCCTGGTTTCGATCCTCGGAGAGTACCGATCTCCGAACGACAAGATCGTCCGATTGATACATGAAGGGTTGCTGATCTCCATAAAGAAGGGGTTGTATGTTGTTTCGCCCGAATTGACCGGTGTTCCGCTTTCCCTGCCGCTTGTCGCAAATCTTCTTTATGGTCCATCCTATGTTTCGATGGACTTTGCTCTCCACTATTACGGCATCATTCCGGAACGGGTAATCGAGTTGACATCTATGACGATCCGCCGAGGAAAGGCCTATGACCTTTCTGTTGGCAGATTTTCCTACATGCACTCAGAGCCGGGTCTCTATTCAATAGGTATTGATCGTATCGAAAATGTGGACAGAACCTGCTTTTTGATGGCTTCCCCAGAAAAGGCGTTGTGTGATAAACTTCTGTTTACCCGGAATCTGAATGTTGAGTCACATCTTGCGTTGCAGGTTCTGCTTTTTGACGATTTGCGTATTGATGAAGATTCTGTGGCCAGCTTTAACCCGGAAGTGATCAAGGCGGTTATGGCACAAGGCTTTAAGACGAATATGATGCGGTTACTGGTGAAGTTGGTCAAGAGTATGCATAGGGAGGCATCATGACGGTTCTGGATCAGATGCTTGAAAAATATGATACATCCTCGTTTGAAGGAAGAATCAATGCTCTCCGGGAGGTAATGCAGGAGGTTGCTCTTGCGGGTTTGTATCGAGGCGGCTTTTTCGTCCGGGCAGCATTTTATGGAGGAACCTGTTTGCGGGTCTTCTACGGATTGCCAAGATTTTCAGAGGATCTTGACTTCTCTTTACTGGCTTCCGATTCGGATTTTTCATTGGAACCGTATTTCAATGGGGTCAAAGCTGAGTTTTCCTCCCTTGGTCTTGATGTTGAGATTTCATCGAAAAAGAAAACAGTGAAGACCGGGATTGAGTCGGCATTTTTGAAAGGTGATACGCAGTTGTTTACTCTTGCCGTGCACAGTCAAAAAACGGTTAAAATCAAGTTTGAGGTCGATACGCTCCCCCCGCTGAGATTTTCAACGGAAGAAAAACTTCTGCTTGAACCATTCTCATTTTATGTCAAATGCTTTTCGCTTCCGGATCTGTTGCCGGAAAAATGCATGCACTGTTGTTCAGACAGTGGAAGGGCAGGGTAAAAGGGCGGGACTGGTTTGATTTTGAATGGTATATAAGAAAAGGCGTACCGCTCAATTTAACCCATTTCATAAGTCGGGCTCTCCAGAGTGGTCATTTGAAAGAAGGTGAACTCACTGAAGAGGATTTCCGTATAAAGTTGGCAGAGAGAATCGATTCTCTCGATGTGATCATGGCACTGAGAGATGTCTCCAGATTTGTCGGCGATTCAGATGCATTGAAAATCTGGTCAACGGATTATTTTCATCAACTGGCAGGTAAAATGACTATCAGCAGGGTTTGATGGGCAAGCGCATACTTATTTTTCATCCCTGCATCAGGCCTGTTTTCGCTTCAGGCAGTGCATGCCCCGCTGTTCAGCTCTCCAGTAGACACAATCCTGCCTGTTGGAAGGGCATAGCTCCTGATATTTCCCTGAAACCATTGAGATGATGATGGGATGACGGGAGTTACCTTTGAGGGATGCCTCCGCCTCGTCGGCAGTTGCAACCCTGGCTTTTCCTGCACGTATCATCGCTTCGGCAAGTTCATCAAGAAAAACCGACTCCGTAAATTCAGATTCCGGATGGAGAGCCCTGCAAACCCGCTCGCCAAGAGCAACGGTTTCAGCTTCACGGATATATGCGGAGGCTTCCGTAATGGAGATAACTTTCGGTTTGAACGCCTCTATTTTCTCCTCGATACGAATGACTTGCGCTTTATCAGTGGGTGACTCCTCCGGAGCATCAAAAAAACGCACTGCCTTTGTGATGCTTGCCAGAATCCTCCCTGAGCTGTAATCCTCTATAGTGCCCATAGCTGCTTTGTTGTTGAGAATAATAAACAATGCGGATTACTATTTGAAAAGATAGTTACTATAATTCGGAATAAATTATAATATAACACCGTATGAATACGTTTATGAGACAGATTGATCGATGGATCTGTGCGGCTTTTCAGAAAGAAAGAGTAGTCGGTATTTGAAACCATTAACGAGGGGAGGTTACATCATGGGCTCAATCAGAATGCATTTAAAATTCGATCCCAGTGTTGTCATGTATCTTGTTATTATTGACAAACTGCTGGCAAAACGGGCTGATCTTCTCAAGGTGAGGCCGTCAGAGAAATTTTTCGACATGATCAGAGAGCAGGTTGTGGCACATGTGGCAGAAGGTGCTGAACCGCCAAAGGAGATCGCTTCTGCGATCATGAACATCGCCGATGACATCATTTCACACCGTGACGTGACCCTGAAGGCAGGTGACTACATCGCGCTGATGAGCTACGCAAAGGCTAACAAACTCCTTTGATCTTCTCCTGTATTTCCGGGATGAGCTCAACGCTCGTCCCGGAATGATGTTTGATTTTTCGACTTCAAAAAAAAGGAGACCCCACCATGCCTTTTGAAGGATTTCCAATCATTATAGGCCTCGAACTTACCCTTGCCTGCAATCTCAGATGCCGGCACTGTGCTTCTGCTGCAACCACAAGGTCCCGTTCAAATGAACTCTCTCTTGCAGAACTGCTCTCTGTTTGCGACCAGTTTCCGGATCTCTTTGTTCAGGAAGTCGATATCACCGGAGGAGAACCTCTGCTCCGGCCTGAATGGTTTGCTGTTACTACGCACCTCAACAAGCTCGGCATTCCGGTACGGATGGTTTCAAATGGTTCGCTTCTGAAAGAAAATGTTCCTCAACTCAAAGAGAGTGGTATTGCAACTGTCGGTATCAGCCTTGACGGTCTTGAAGCGACGCACGATCGCATAAGGGAAAGGCCGGGACTCTTCAGAACAATTGTCAGCGGTATAGAGACAGCTCTCAAGGCGGGTATTCCCATAGCGGTGATCACGGCGGTCAACGACAAAAATATTGAGGAACTTCAGGCACTTGAAACATTTATCTGCAATCTCGGCATTGAACACTGGCAGGTACAGCCAACCTTTTCTCTCGGGCGTGCAAAACAGGGCGAACTTACCCTCTCCAATGAAACATTTCTTGAACTTGGAAGCTTCATCCAGTGTCGCCAGGAGCCATGTTCTTCATCAATGATTAATCTTGTACCTGCGGATGGTGTCGGCTACTTCTCATCACTTGACTCAAGAACAAGAGCCTGGAGCGGCTGTGCTGCTGGCATCTCCTCCTGCGGCATCACCAGTAACGGGTTGATCAAAGGGTGTCTTTCCATGCCTGACCGTTATGTTGAGGGCAACCTGCGTGAGCGTGAGCTCTGGGATATCTGGTTTGATGAAAACTCCTTTTCCGGTACAAGGAGATTTTCAACTGCCGATCTTGGAGATAACTGTACAGCTTGTGAGCATGGTGAAAAATGTAAAGGGGGGTGCTCAGTCATGTCGATAGCTTCAACAGGCCAGTATCACAATAACCCGTACTGTTTTCACCGTTTGCTCAAAGAACAACCCGCGATAGTCGGCTGAACTTCCATTCATTCAGTTGCCGAGGGTGTACCAGAGCAGAAAGAGTGATGAGACGGTCATCAGAATGAAGGTTGCAATACCGAAGAAATTCGACCAGAATTTGTTGGTGTACCTGCCCATTATTTTTTTGCTGTTGCAGATGTGCAGGATAAGCGCAATAAGCACAGGAGCCGTAATGCCGTAGAGTACGGCAGTATAGATGAGCGCCTGGATTGGGCTTATGCCGATAAAGTGGATTAACAGACCAACGATAAGCGATATAGCCATGGTGAGGTAGAATTCCGGCGCCTCATAGTATTTTTTATCAAGTCCCTCCTTCCATCCGAAGGTTTCCGCCATCATGTAACTCAACGCTCCGCCAAGTACCGGAATGGCAAGAAACCCGGTACCGATAACGCCGAGGGCAAAGAGAAGATAGGCCTGATCTCCGACCAGAGGGCGAAGCGCACGGGCAGCTTCCTCTACAGTATTGATGTTGTGGATTCCGGCATTGAAGAGAACCGTTCCCGCCGCAAGAATGATGAAGTAAAAGACCACATTGGTAAAGAGCATCCCACCCTTGACGTCAGCTTCCATTTCGCCAATAATTTTTTTATCCACCACAAGCTTTTTTTCGTGCCTCTCTTCAACCTCCATGGAGGCCTGCCAGAAAAAGAGGTAGGGGGAGATCGTTGTACCGAGAATACCGACCAGCATCAGAAAATAGGCCTTGTCGGGAGAGAAAGAGGGGAGGAATGTATCCCTCAGGACGTGAGGCCAGTCAACGCCGATCAGAAAGGGGATCAGGATATAGCTGAAAAGACTGATACAGAGCCATTTGAGTATGGCGGCTATTTTATGGTACGACCAGAAGATGACACTGTAGAGAATAAGGGCGGTGAAGAGAATCGAGAATGAAAAGGCGGGTATTGCCGGAAAGAGCAGGGTGCCGACAGCACCCATACCTGCAATGTCAGCACCGATATTGAGCGTTATGGACGGAAAACTGATGAAGAGTATCAGATAGAGCAGATATTTCGGATAGTACTTTTTGATGATGCCGATAAGCCCGTGATTGGTTACGAGCCCTATGCGGGCGCACATCTCCTGAACAGAGACCATCAGAGGGTAGGTGACAATGGCACTCCAGAGCAGCTGGGAGCCGAAGGCGGCACCGGCCTGCGTGTAGGTGGCGATCCCTGAGGGGTCGTCATCACTTGCTCCGGTGATAAGGCCGGGACCGAAAATCCCCCAGAATCGCTTCAGGAGAGAGGGCTTTTTGCTGGCAGTCGTCATGGTTTATGTATAAAATCAGTCACGGGTATTATGCATAGTGTTTTACCTCTTCTTCGCACTATCTTATAAAGTACGGAACGGTAGTATAAGTTCTCTTTGTGCGTTAAGGATTGTTTACCCGCAGCCTTCATGAACAACAGCATACCGCAGGAGGAGTTTGTCGGCCTTTCTGATGCTGAAGCCGCCGCCAGACTTTCCTCCGATGGATACAATGAGCTGCCTTCCTCCGGCCGTCTTAATTTCTTCATCCTTGCATTCGGCGTAGTCAGGGAGCCGATGTTTCTTCTTCTTGTTGCCTGCGGAGCGGTCTATCTGGTTCTTGGTGATCTCTATGAGGCATTGATGCTGCTCGGTTTTGTGTTTTTCGTGATGGCTCTTACACTCTATCAGGAGCGGAAAACAGAGCATGCACTCGAAGCGTTAAAAGATCTCTCCAGTCCGAGAGCCTCTGTTATCAGGGATAGAGCCCAGCGCCGTATTGCCGGACGTGAGGTGGTCAAAGGTGATCTGCTTGTTGTCGGTGAGGGGGACCGTGTTCCGGCAGACGCTCAACTCCTCTCCGCGCTTAATCTTATGGTTGATGAATCGCTTTTGACCGGAGAGTCGGTTCCAGTCAGGAAGAGTGACGAAGAGAGTGCGGCCGTTGATGTCCGCCCAGGTGGTGATGACCTTCCGTTTCTCTGGTCGGGTACACTTGTGGTTCAGGGGCAGGGGATTGCCAGAGTAACAGCTATCGGCACCGGTACCGAACTCGGAAAGATAGGCAAGGTGATTAAGGGTGTAGCGCCGGAAGAGACCCGGCTTGAGAAGGAGACCGGCAGATGGGTGCAAAATCTTGCCATTGTCGGAATTTCTCTTTGCATTGTTGTGATCCTTTTCTACTCCTTCACACACAGGGGGGAATGGCTTGAAGGGGTGCTTGCGGGTATTACCCTAGCCATGGCTACTCTCCCCGAAGAACTTCCGGTTGTGCTGACCATATTTCTTGCTATGGGCGCATGGCGGATCTCTAAAAAACAGGTGCTTACGCGCCGAATGCCGGCAATAGAGACGCTCGGGTCAGCTACGGTGCTCTGTGTAGACAAGACCGGCACGCTGACCATGAACCGGATGACAGTCGATGCCCTCATTGCCGGAGAGAAGCGTATCGATATCACATCATTAGAAGAACAAGAGATGCCCGAAGATTTCCACGAACTGGTTGAGTTCAGTATCCTGGCAAGTCAGCTCGATCCTTTTGATCCGATGGAAAAGGCCATCAGGCTCATCGGCGATAGGTATCTGAAGGATAGTGAACACCTGCATGGTGACTGGAATCTGGTGCATGAGTATCCTCTGTCCAAAGAGTTGCTCTCCCTTTCCCGGGTCTGGAAGTCGGAGGGTCGCGAAAAGTATATCATAGCAGCTAAAGGTGCTCCCGAAGCGGTTATGGATCTCTGTCACCTTGATGCGCTAACAATACAGCAACTCTCTCTTCGCATCAATGAGCTGGCAGATAGCGGATTGCGGGTGCTTGGAGTCGCACGGGCATATTTTGTGCATTCCGAACTGCCGGAAAAACAGCATGATTTCGTCTTTGAATTTCTCGGCCTTATCGGGCTTGCGGATCCGGTCAGGCCGACAGTTGCTGCGGCTATTGCGGAGTGTTACAGTGCCGGTCTCCGTGTCGTGATGATAACCGGCGATTATCCCGGTACAGCCAAAACTATTGCCCGTCAGATAGGCTTGAAAGAGCCGGAAATGGTTTTGACCGGCAGTGAGCTGGAGGGGATGGCGGAAACGGAGCTGCTGGCGGAAACGGAGCTGCTGGCGCGGATGGGTGCGGTGAATATCTTTGCAAGGGTTGTTCCTGAACAGAAGTTGCGACTGGTTAAAGCTCTCCAGATGCATGGGGAGATTGTAGCCATGACCGGTGACGGGGTCAATGATGCTCCGGCCCTTAAAGCCGCCAATATCGGTATTGCCATGGGTGGACGGGGGAGTGATGTGGCAAGGGAGTCCGCATCAATGGTTCTGCTGAATGATGATTTTTCCTCTATAGTTGAGGCAGTCAGGCTTGGTCGCCGGATTTTTGACAATATCCGAAAGGCAATTGCCTATATTTTTGCCATTCATGTGCCTATTGCCGGGATGCTGCTTCTGCCCGTGCTTTTTCAGTGGCCGCTGCTTTTTTTACCGGCCCATATTGCTTTTATCGAGCTTATCATTGATCCGGCTTGTTCAATTGTTTTTGAGGGAGAGCAGGAGGAGCGGGATGTTATGACCCGCACACCAAGAAGAGCAGATGAGCCTTTATTCAACCGCAGCATGATCGCTGCCGGTGTCATGCAGGGAGTTGTGGTGCTTGGTGTTGTCATGGGCATTTTCTGGTTTTTCCGCAACAGGGGGGCGGGGATTGCGGAAGTTCGAACGCTTACCTTTACAACACTCATGATTGCCAATCTCTGCCTCATTCTGACCAACCGCTCCTGGAGTACGACCATACGGGCATCGCTCTTTTTCCCGAATTCAGCTCTGCTTCCGGTTATCGCCGGCGCAATGCTTTTTCTTGGAATTGTGCTCTATGTTCCGTTTTTTGTCACACTGTTCAGATTTTCTGCCATCCGTTTCACGGATCTTCTCCTTTGTCTTGCTGCCGGATTCGGCAGTGTGCTCTGGTTTGAACTGCTGAAATTAACCGGCGTCTTCAGATCAGGAAGGTACTCTCGTCAATAGCCTCTCCCTTACAAGCGGTTGCGTTGCTTTTTTTTTCGTTCAAAGATTCTCTGCACCATAATGAGCACTGCAAAACAGAACTTCAACTTTCAGAAAATCGTGGCAGTTACCGGTGTTCTGCTGTTTTTGATTAAAATGGCAGCATGGTATCTGACCAACTCTGTAGCCATTCTTACCGATGCACTTGAAAGCACGGTCAATGTTACCAGTGCATTCATCGGATTATACAGCCTCTATGTATCTGCCAAACCAAAAGATACAAGTCATCCCTACGGTCACGGCAAAGTCGAGTTTATCTCGGCGGCGATTGAAGGAACACTGATTTCAGCCGCAGGGTTACTCATTATTTATGAGGCAGTAAAAGGTCTTGGAAATCCACGCCAGATAGGCCAGCTTGATTTTGGCATCTACCTGATATCAGCAACAGCGGTAATCAACTACCTTGTCGGTGCGGTTGCGGTAAAAAAGGGGCTTAAAAACAACTCCCTGGCGCTTGTTGCAAGCGGTAAACACCTCCAGTCTGATACCTATTCAACGATCGGCATCATTGTCGGACTGATTCTCCTCTTTTTTACCAAAATCGCCTGGCTCGACAGCGCGGTTGCCCTTCTCTTCGCGCTCCTGATTGTCTTTACCGGATACAAAATCATCCGCGACTCGCTCCGGGGAATTATGGATGAGGCGGATGAAGCGTTACTGGAAAAAATGGTTCAAATATTACAGATAAACAGGGGGGAAAACTGGGTAGATCTTCATAACTTGCGGATTATCAAGTATGGCAGTACCCTGCATCTCGACTGCCATCTGACTGTTCCGTGGTATCTCAATGTTCATGAGGCTCATGAGGAAATTGACCGCCTCAATCAACTGGTCAGCACAGAGTTCGGCGAATCTATCGAGATCTTTGTGCATACCGATGGATGCCTTGACTACTCCTGTGAAATTTGCCGGAAAGAGGGTTGTTCCGCTCGAAAAGCGCCCTTCCGGGAGAAGGTTGAGTGGACGGTTAACAATATATCAAGTAATCAGAAGCATCGGGCAGCGTGACGCGACCTTCTGATGGCTGCCGCTATTACATGGTTCCGCGATTAAAGGAAGGACTGAGTTTATATCATTACTTAACAGGTCATCATCATGCGGGTATTTCTTAAAAACGGAAACGGACTGGAGCCCATTGAAACGTGGCAGAAGAACTGCTGGATTAACATTGAATGTCCCAGTGATGATGACCGGGATTATGTAATCAATGAGCTTAAAGTCCCCTTGTCGTTTTATAACGATATTGAGGATATCGATGAGAGGCCGCGTATTGAAGTTGAGGATGGATGGTACTTTATTCTGTTGAGAATTCCCTATAAAACCAATGACGATGATCTTCCGTTCACGACCATCCCGCTCGGTGTTATTTTCAATGAGGATATTATCCTTTCGGTCTGTTTTTTTGAAACCGAACTGATACAGGACTTTATCGAGCATACGAAACGCAAAAATATCACGGTCGAAAACAATTTTGATCTGCTTCTCAAGCTCCTCCTCTCTTCAAGTATCTGGTTTCTCAAGTATCTGAAACAGATTAACCAGCAGATCAAAAATGCTGAAAGCAAGCTCGACAAGTCCATTAAAAACGAGGATCTTCAGAGACTGCTCCAGATCGAGAAATGTCTTGTCTATTTTTTGACCTCTCTCAAGGGCAATGATATTCTGCTTCACCGCATAAAGAATATCAAATCAAAAAGAGATGCTTATGATCTTGATCTGATAGAGGATGTCGAGGTCGAGCTGAAACAGGCACAGGAGATTACGAACATCTACAGTGATATTCTCAGCGGTATGATGGATGCCTATGCCTCGGTAATTTCCAATAATCTGAATGTGGTGATGAAGCGGCTTACGTCGATATCGATCATTCTGATGATCCCGACCCTTATCGCAAGCCTGTACGGGATGAATGTGCCCAATACCTTTGAAAATTCACCCTTAGGGTTCTGGTTTATTCTGCTCTTCTCTTTTCTGCTCTCAACTTCCGGAGTGATGTTCTTTAAAAGCAGAAACTGGCTCTGACTTCATGATAAGGCCCGCCGGACAGAGCCCTTGAATTAAACGGCATGCTCCGGCATGGTGGTGGTCGGCTCTCCTTGCTCTCAGAGCACTCTCAATCCGAGGGATTCCGTCAGCTTAAGTTTTTCGGCCATGACAAGATCAGCCAAAGCCCCCTTCAGATCCTCTTCGGCAAATCTTGCGGTTGCTCTTCCCGAGTAAGCCACTACGGATTCCGGGTTGAGTTTTATTGCCCTGGTAAGGTCGGATATGGCCCCTTCGCAGTCGCCGGAATCGATTTTAATGATAGCGCTCCCGATGAATACATTGGCTGAAGTGGTGTCAACGGCAAGAGCGCGTCTGAGCCCTATCACCCCACCCTTTATAATATCGTTGCTTCCCGATTCGGAACCCATAGAAAAATTATTCATTTCAGATGTCATATTGTTGCAACCCGATAAGGAGATCAGCATCAACGGCACCAGTAAACACAAAAGAGAGAGGAAATTATTTTTCATCTGATAGTTTGATTTTGTGGTTGATAAAGATTCTGTGACGATTGCAGGGTATTACAGCTTTAGTCAAACAACTCTCCAAGAAAGCCAAGAGAGCCCTCTTTTCGTTTTCTTCTGCCGGTTTTCGGGTCCGTGTAGTAGTCGAGATCCTCTTCATGATAACTGTGACGTGATTCCTCCTTATGATGCTCCTGACGTACCGGGCGTAATTCAGTTGCTGAGCGCTCAATAATCTTGTCCAGCTCGCCCCTGTCGAGCCATACACCGCGGCATTCCGGGCAATAATCAAGTTCGATTCCCTGACGTTCAGAGATCAGAAGATTGATGGTATTGCATGCCGGGCATTTCATGGTATTCCTTCTGTTTTGCATTTGTTTTTCTCCCAAGGGGTAATGACAACAACCGAAGAGAGCGCTTTCAATACAGTTCAAACATACCGGT
Source organism: Chlorobium sp. KB01 (assembly GCF_001975465.1). NCBI lineage: Bacteria > Pseudomonadati > Chlorobiota > Chlorobiia > Chlorobiales > Chlorobiaceae > Chlorobium > Chlorobium sp. KB01. The sequence goes on along the minus strand of NZ_MPJE01000056.1, from coordinate 15,552 downwards.
ATCAACCTTAAAGAAGGGTAAGCGGGTGCTTAAAAGATGCTTAAAATGCAGCGATGGTATCCGGAAATGGACGCACAACCCTCCGATCAACAGAGTGTTGCATGCAAAAGTGCAGATGGAGAGGAGAGCTCTTTCAATGAATTTTCAGCAGCAGCGGCAAATGGTCGGAGTAGCCCCCGCGGTACTCCCTTTTTTCATAGGTAGGCCAGGGCTTATTGTCAGGGTAGAGAAGCATCCGGGAGAATGTAAAGCATCGGAATGGATCACCGGAAACAGAAAAACCCTCCTTGTCAAGCATGCCGGCAGAGAGAAGAATCTGGTCGATACGCTCCCATTTTCGATGATAGTAGTAGCTGCCGATTCCCTGATAGCCACTCCAGCAGTTGTAGAGCAGTGTTTTGCTGTTGCGACGCACTTGTGCTGCATCAAATGATGAACCAAGTCCCTCTGAAAGTGAGCGATTGGCGGGTTCATCGTTAAAATCGCCCATGGTAATGATATCGGCTGTAGGATTGGATGAGCGGAGGCTGTCAAGAATATGCCGGGTGACCTTTGCCGCAGCAAGACGTTTCGGTTCACTCCACCCGATATCGAATGCTCTTGATGGCCAGTGATTCAGAATCAGGTAAAATGAGTCTCCGGAATCTGAAAATTCGGCAATAATGATCTTTCGCGTCGGTTTTTCATCAAGGGTGACACTATAGGCCCGGGATGCTTTCAAGGTGACACCCTTCGGGTTATAGGCAAGCCCGATATCGATACCTCTCGGGTCCGGAGAGTCGTAATAGACCGTTTTATAGGTGATGCCCGGAAGTCCGGAGAGTGTCTGTTGAAAAACCTGCCGGTTTTCAACTTCGGCAAATGCCACGATGTCAGGAAATTTCCCGTAGTCAGGATGGGCATCGACCGCCATGAGGGTGTGGCGGATACGCATCTCCTTGAGCAAGAGTTTTTTTGCCGTCCAGTTCTTGCTTCCCTGGGGGGTGAACTCGTCGTCATCGGTCACCGGGTCGTCGTGTGTATCAAAAAGGTTTTCAATGTTCCACCACAACAGCACGATCTCTTTTCTGCCTGATGGAGCACCGGCAGCGTGACAGGGAGACCACGACAGGGCCACAGAAACAAGAAAAAAACAGCAGAGCAGTCGGCGCATAACCCCTTTCTGTCTAATTTTTTTTCTTTACCATAATCATTATGTAACTTAATCGGGAATTTTCAGATGTCAATATTTTATTATCCAATGATCCGGAAGGCCCTATGACCCAGAAGAGCGATGTCAAGGAACAGGCAAAAGATATCCTCGAGGAGACCCTTAACAGGGAAGCGGTTATTGTGTTGACGAGAATTTCCGAAGAGATGCAGCTTTTGTTCCAGGCCCACCCGGACCCGGCGACAGAGGAGGTTGAAACGATCGTTACCGGATATTTTCTGGAAAACGGCAAATCAGAACAGTTCATCGAAGACTGGATCAAGACCTCCAAGGAGTACAGCGGTACAAGGGGGCTCTCTGCACAGGACCAGCCGAAAGCCATGCTTTCAGATCTTGGCGTCTTCAGATTTATGAATTTTCTGAAAGAGAAGGGTCTCACCGATGATCAGATAACCATAGTCCTGACCGGTGCCGTGCAGCAGGCGGCTTCCGATCAGCAGGGCGAGTGAGCGCAGGAGCTTATTTTTAAAGAGAGTAACGGCTGTTGCCGGCCAAAGTCAATCAATATTTAAAAGTGGAATGATGAACAAGACGACACAGCTTTATGAAGGCAAGGCAAAAAAGGTCTTTTTAACGGATGACAGCGACCTGGTAATCCAGGAGTTCAAGGACGATGCTACCGCGTTCAACAACAAGAAAAAAGGGAGCATAGCCGACAAGGGTGTTGTCAATAATGCGATCTCCTGCAAACTGTTTACCCTGCTTGAAGAGAACGGCATTCGTACCCATCTTGTCGAAAAGCTCTCCGAGCGTGAGATGCTCTGCCGCTATCTCGATATCATCAAGGTTGAGGTCGTCGTTCGCAACATCGCGGCAGGTTCGCTGGTAAAACGGTATGGTTTTGCTGAAGGGACACTGCTTGAACAACCCATTGTGGAGCTCTATCTGAAAAATGATGATCTCGATGATCCGCTCATGAATGACGCTCATGCCGTCGCTCTCGGTGTTGCCACCTATGAGGAGATTGCGGTACTGAAGAACCGTGCGGAAGCAATCAATCTGGTACTCAGACGCTTCTTTGCCGACAGAAAACTCAAGCTGGTTGATTTCAAACTTGAGTTCGGCCGCAACAAGGGCACTATTCTGCTTGGTGATGAGATAAGCCCCGACACCTGCCGTCTCTGGGATCTTGACACCAACGAAAAGCTCGACAAGGACCGCTTCCGTTTTGATCTTGGCGGCGTTGAGGATGCCTACAGCGAAGTGCAGAGACGTGTTCTTGATCTTGACTGAAACCAACAGATGTGAAGACCGGAAATAAAATATGCTTGAATCTGCAATCAGTTATCTGCAGCATGCTGACCCTGTTTCGGTCTATCTGTTTCTTTTTCTGATTGCTTTTCTCGAAAACGTAATCCCTCCGATACCCGGTGATGTGCCAGTTGCATTTATCGGGTACCTGATCTACAGCAGCAGCCTTACCTTTGCAGGTACTGTACTCTGGGCTTCGATGGGTTCAGTATCCGGATTTATGGTGGTTTTCCTTTTGAGTAAACATTTTGGATTGAAGTTGTACTCCGGTGGAGATACTCCTGCACAGCACTGGTTCTCACAACGTGTTCACCGTTTTTTCCCCCCTTCGGACATGGAGCTGCTTCGCCGGAAATTTGCAACCCATGGTTACCTTGCCGTTCTTCTGAACCGTTTTCTGTTTGGATCCAGAGCGGTTATCTCGGTCATGGCCGGTCTGATGCATCTCAAAACACTCTTCGTACTGCTTGCGGCCGCTGTAAGTGCTCTGCTCTGGAATGTGCTGCTGCTCTATGGCGGATACTTTCTCGGAAGTAACTGGAAAAATATCGGTGGTTATGTTGCCCTCTACAGTATTCCCGTTACGATCTTTTTTGTACTGCTCATTATTTTTTCCGTCTGGAAGTTTATCAGGGAAAGAAAGCGGCAGCATGAATGAGTTTTTTTTCTTATTTAACAGAACCCGCAACGTTCAAATTTATAGTTCATTAATTCCCAAGAATTTTGTTGAATTACCATGGCAAAAGACTTAAAACTGTATCCAGCCGAAAAAAAAGGCGCGCTTCTCGATCTTGATTCGATTGACGATCTCAAAGAGATGGCCCGACAGGTCCGTCGGGATATTGTCCGGATGCTCGCTATGGCCAATTCCGGCCATACCGGCGGTTCACTCGGAATGGCCGATATTTTTACGGCCCTCTACTTTCGCCTTCTCCTGCATAAACCGCATGAGTTTTGGGAGAAGCATGATCTTGATATGGTTTTTCTTTCAAATGGTCACATCGCACCGGTCTGGTACAGTGTACTTGCCCGTGCAGGCTATTTCTCGCTCAGTGAGCTGAATTCACTGCGTCAGGTCAACTCCTACCTTCAGGGCCATCCAACGTCCGAATCGAAGCTTCCGGGTATCAGAATCGCATCCGGCTCTCTTGGTCAGGGACTTTCTGCGGCCGTCGGTGCAGCTCTCGGTCTTCGCATGGATGGCAAGAAGAGCGATGTTTTCTGTCTGATGGGTGACGGAGAGTGTCAGGAGGGACAGATCTGGGAGGCAGCCATGAGTGCCGCTCATTACGGTCTTGGTAATCTGATCGGTATAGTTGACTACAACAATCTGCAGATTGACGGTGAAGTTACCGATGTTATGAGTGTTGAGCCGTTTGCCGACAAGTGGCGGGCGTTTGGCTGGGATGTTTGTCACTGCAACGGTAACGATATCGAGGATTTTGTTACCACCATCGAGAACCTGAGAGCAGGGGGGAAACGGAGCAGACCTTCCGTTGTGCTTGCAACAACGGTAATGGGAAAAGGGGTTCATTTCTTTGAGGGGACGATGCCCGATAACTCCAACTGGCACGGGAAACCTCCCTCAAAGGATGATGCAGTCAAAGCACTTGCCATCCTTGGCGAGACTGTTTATGGTGATTTTTAGTCCATAGTATTTCGTGCAGATACTTGCAGGAACATACAAAGGGAGGAAAATCAGGAGTTCATCAACCAATGCTATTCGTCCCTGCAGCAGCCGTGTCAAGAAATCGCTCTTCGACACGCTTGCTGCAAGGCTCGATTTTGATAACATAACCGTACTTGATCTCTTTGCCGGATTCGGCTCCCTTGGTTTCGAGGCACTGAGCCGGGGGGCAGCATCAGTATGTTTTGTCGATCAGCAAGTCGATGCGCTCAAAGCCATTAAAACAACGGCACTTCAGCTGGGGGTTGAAGAGCGGGTGAAGATAGTCAATGCAGATGTTTCAGCATTTCTTTCCCGGCCCTCAAAACCATTTGACCTGGTTTTTTGTGATCCACCCTACTCCTGGCCGGATTACGGGCAATTGATTGAAAAGATTGCCGGCGGCACCCTGCTTGCTGATGAGGGAATCCTGCTTATTGAACACCGTGCGCATCTTGAGTTCAAACACTCTCCATACTACTCTTTTCAAAAGGATTACGGCATGACAAGAGTTACTTTTTTTCAGACCCGAACGGAGTGATGCGATGCAAACAAATGCCATTTATCCCGGAACATTTGATCCGTTCACCAACGGTCATCTTGATGTACTCGAACGTGCTCTGAATATTTTTGAAGAGGTAATCGTGGTTATTGCCGAGAATACCCAGAAACAGTCACTCTTTACAATTGAAGAGCGGCAGGCAATGATCAATGAAGTTGTCGGTGATTATGCCGGAGTCAGGGTTGAAGTGCTCCGTCAGGGACTTCTTGCCGATTATGCACGGCAACTCGGAGCGAAAGCAATTATACGGGGCGTGCGGCAGGTCAAGGATTTTGAGTATGAGTTTCAGATGTCGCTTCTGAACCGCCATCTCTATCCTGAAGTGACAACGGTTTTTCTTATGCCGAATGTCAAGTATACCTACGTTGCCTCATCGATTATCAGGGAGGTTTCCATGCTGGGTGGTGATGTCAGTAAATTTGTTCATCCCTGTGTCATGGAGATGCTCAATTTAAAACGCGAAGAACGAAACGAAAAAAAATCATAACAAAACATTCGATATGTCCACATCATCTCATCCTGAAGAAAAATATCTGACCCGCAGAGTTCTCAGCATGCAGGAGTCGCAGACAATGAGAATCAGCAATCTTGCCGGTAAAATGAAAGCAGAGGGGAAGGATGTCGTAAGCCTTTCAGCCGGTGAACCTGATTTTCCGACACCTGATCATGTCAATCAGGCAGGAATTGACGCAATCAAGTCCGGCTTTACCCGTTATACCGCCAACTCCGGTATTTCGGAGCTGAAAAAAGCCATTATCGAGAAGTTCCGCCGTGATAACGGGCTTGAGTTTCAGGAGAACCAGATCATCGTCAGTAACGGAGGAAAGCAGACCCTTGCAAACACCTTTCTCGCGCTCTGCGAAGAGGGGGATGAGGTGATTGTTCCTGCTCCGTTCTGGGTCAGTTTCCCTGAAATGGTTCGTCTTGCCGGAGGCACGCCGGTCATTGTTCATACCACGATTGAGAGTGAATACAAGATTACTCCTCTACAGCTTGAAAAAGCCATTACCCCGAAAACAAAGATAGTCGTGCTGAACTCACCCTCCAATCCAACGGGGGCGGTCTATAATGAAGCCGAGGTACGGGCACTCATGCAGGTGCTTGAAGGCCGGGAGATTTTCGTCCTTTCAGACGAGATGTATGACATGATCGTCTATGGCGGTATCCGCCCCTTCTCTCCGGCAAGGATTCCAGCCATGAAGGATTGGGTAATTGTCAGTAACGGGGTTTCCAAAACCTACGCCATGACCGGCTGGAGAATCGGTTATCTTGCAGGGCCGAAATGGCTGATTGATGCCTGTGACAAGATTCAGTCGCAGACCACCTCAAACCCCAACGCGATTGCACAGAAAGCGGCTGTGGCTGCACTTATCGGTGATCAGCGTATTGTTGAGGAACGACGTCTTGAATTTGAAAAAAGGCGGGACTATATGTACGCAGCCCTCAACAGTATTCCCGGATTCAGGACGGCTCTTCCACAGGGTGCCTTTTATATTTTCCCGGATATCAGCGGTGTGCTTGGCCAGACCTTCAACGGTGTTGTGATGCAAGATTCGGCAGATGTTGCCGAATACCTGCTCAAGGAGCATTTTGTGGCAACGGTTCCCGGTGATGCCTTCGGGGCACCCAACAATCTTCGCCTCTCCTATGCGGCCTCTATTGCCTCGCTTGAAGAAGCGGTCAATCGTATCCGGAGAGCATTCAAATAGTCGGTATATGCTGAAAGTCCGTCGCAGCAGGATCTATACCCTGTGGTTCGGGTGGTACTCCCGCCGCCAGTTCAGACGGTATTTTAATTCGGTCCGCGTCTTTATGCCGTCCGGAGTGCCGGATATGGATTCCGGCACTCCGGTTATTTTTTATGCCAATCATGCCTACTGGTGGGATGGCTTCTGGTCACAGCTCTGCACCGAAGAGTATTTTCATCAGAACCTTCATATCATTATTGAGTATCAGCAGTTGCACAAGCATCGGTTTTTTACCCGTATTGGCGCTTTTTCCCTTGACCGTTCACGCCCGAGAACACTTCCTGCTACGCTTCGTTATGCGGCCGAGCTGCTGAGTGCCGACTCTGACCGCCAGAACGCGCTCTGGATTTTTCCCCAGGGAAAGATTGAGCATATTGACAAACGACCACTCTTCTTTTTCAAGGGTACAGCCTCAATACTCTCAAGGGTAGTTGAAAAAACAGGCCGCATTTACCTGCTCTCTGTTGTCAGCAGGATTGATTATCTCGAAGAGCAGAAACCGGAACTCTTTCTCTCTTTCAGGGCGCCGCTTCTTGTGACGGCTGAAAACTATAGCGGTCCGGATGAGCTTACCGCATCCATGCAGAGTATAACCGAGAGCCATCTTGACGAGCTTACGTCGAGAATTTCCGATCGCAATCTTGATGACGCAAAGATCCTGCTCAAAGGGGGCTCCTCAATAAATCGGAGGGTTGAAAAGTTCAGGAGAGTGCTGCATCTGGATAGAGCATAGGCTGGCGCTTTTTTTGTTCCTGTCGGCGCATCTAAAGCGGTGCAGGGTTCCAAAAATAGTGTAAATTTGCATACCTTGGAGGCAGCATGAGTCAAGTGCATGGCAAGTGAAGCGCAGTGATTGACTGCCTTGCTGCAGGGATTAAAACCAAAGCACCTTATATATCCGTCCGCAAGACATTTAAGTTGTTATTGTAATATTGTTTAATGCGCAGTGAAACGCTTTCCTGCATCTCAAAACAATCTGTTATGAGTAATGTTATTTGCAGTTGTCTTTTGGGTGATAATGCCAGAGTACGTCTGAGACTTTCTCAATTGCTGCACAGTGAGGTGGAGGCCCTTTACGGTGATGCTCCGGAGGAGATTTATCCTGATATCTGTGAAGTTGAGCTCCAGGGCTGCCGACGTGAGTTTTTTTCCAATAACACCGGAAGTGCCTTCAGTGTTGGGCAGCAGGTTATAGTTGAATCTGATGGAGGTTATGATTTCGGAGTTGTCTATTCAACAGGTCAGATTGCCCGAAAGAAACTTCGATTGAAAGGGCTGGATAAAAGCGGGCAGGAGTTCTCGGTTGTTGTGCGCTCTGCCGATGAGAGTGACAGCCAGGCAATTCTGGATCTTAAAACCAGACAGGCCGAGATCCGCGATATCTGTGTGAACAAGATCAAAAAACATGAACTTGATCTGAAGCTGGTCGATGTGGAGCTGCGAATGGATCAGCAGAAACTTTCTGTTTATTACACCTCTTCGCACCGGGTTGATTTCCGGACTCTTGTACGGGATCTTGCCGGCGAGTTCAAGGCGAGAATTCAGATGGTGCAGATTACAACCCGTGAGGAGGCCCGCAGGGCAAATGCATTTGGTCCCTGCGGCTGTCTGTTGTGCTGCTCAAGCTGGCTACAGAAAATTCACGCAAATCCGTTTGCCGAAAAATCACAATATTCCGAAGCGTCCGGCAACGAGAGCCATGCTTTCAATATAACCGGGCTGTGCAACCGTCCTAAATGCTGTCTGGGTTACTCCAAACATGAAAAAGGGTGTCAGCACCACTCCTCATCCCAGTCGCAGCTGCCTGCAGTGGGCAGCAGGGTCGCAACTCCCGAAGGCGCCGCAGTTGTTGAGAGCATTGACGCGCAGAAAAAACTGGTATGGCTGCATTATGAAAAAAGTGATCAGAAGCGCAAATACCCGATTGAAAAGTTCAATGCTCTGTTCATCAAAAAACAGGGGTGATGCAGCAGGATACCAACGCTCCCATTCATAACGCTCTCTATCTGTAAGCATGTCTCATTTCAAAAGAACACTTGTCACAACGGCACTTCCCTATGCCAATGGGCCGGTTCATCTCGGTCATCTTGCAGGGGTTTATCTTCCTGCGGATATCTATGTCCGGTACAAAAGGCTGAAGGGTGAGGATATTCTCCATATAGGCGGCTCTGATGAACATGGCGTACCGATAACCATTACGGCCGAAAGGGAAGGCATCTCTCCTCAGGATGTTGTTGACCGCTATCACCGGATGAACCTTGATGCATTCCGCAAGTGCGCTATCTCCTTTGACTATTACGGAAGAACCTCATCAGCCACTCATCATGCAACCGCACAGGAGTTTTTCACCGAGATAGAGCGCAAAGGCATTTTCAACAAGAAGACCGAAAAGCTTTTTTTTGACAGGAAAGCCGATCGCTTCCTTTCTGACCGGTACGTTACCGGAACCTGTCCGATCTGTAATAATCCGGAAGCCAACGGTGACCAGTGTGAGCAGTGCGGCACGCATTTGAGCCCCCTTGAACTGATCAATCCGAAGAGCAAGCTTTCAGATGAAACGCCCGAACTTCGCGATACCATGCACTGGTATTTCCCGCTCGGCAGGTTTCAGCCGCAGCTTGAAGACTATGTGAACAGCCAGGATGAGTGGCGCTCAAATGTTGTCAATTACAGCCGTACCTGGCTGAAGCAGGGACTCAATGACCGAGCCATAACCCGCGACCTGAACTGGGGAATCAAGGTGCCTCTCGACAGCGCTGAAGCCGAGGGTAAGGTGCTCTATGTCTGGTTTGATGCCGTACTCGGCTATATCTCTTTTACCAGGGAGTGGGCACAGGAGCAGGGGAGTCCTGACCGCTGGAAAGAGTACTGGCAGGACCCTGAAAGCCGTCTCGTTCATTTTATCGGCAAGGACAATGTTGTCTTCCATACCCTGATGTTTCCGGCAATTCTGATGGCCTGGAATGAAGGGCGCAAGGAGGGATGCTACAATCTTGCTGACAATGTTCCGGCTTCGGAATTCATGAATTTCGAGGGAAGAAAGTTCTCGAAATCAAGGAACTATGCGGTCTATCTCCGGGAGTTTCTTGAGAAGTTCCCGGCCGATACACTCCGTTACAGCATTGCCATGAACTATCCTGAAAACAAGGATACCGATTTCAGCTGGCTGGACTTCCAGAACCGTACCAACGGTGAACTTGCCGATACCCTCGGTAACTTCATCAAACGATCCATTGACTTTACCAATGCCCGTTTTGATAGCGAGGTGCCTTATGCCTGCACCTTCGACGAGTGGAACAGACTCGGCATAGACTGGCAGGAGCTTCTGAGCCAGCTCGATCTGGCATTTGAACAGTTTCATTTCAGAGATGCTCTCTCTCTTGGAATGGAGATGGCAAGGGCGGCAAACCGTTTTCTCACCGAGGCGGAACCATGGAAGGTTATCAAGAGTGACCGTGAGGAAGCGGCAAAAACCATGGCCCTTTCACTCAATCTCTGTCATGCGCTTGCTGTTGCGCTCTACCCGGTTATCCCCGGAACCAGCAACCGTATCTATGCCATGCTCGGCTTTTCCGGTACCATTGACGACCTGTTGACCCATGGCCACTCCCTCAGTGAATCACTGCTCCGCCCCATGCTTGAAAAAGGACACCGGCTCCGTGGAGATTCTGAAATTCTCTTTACGAAAATAGAGGATTCCGATATTGCTCCTGAACTGCGGAAAATAGAGCTGCTGGTGGCCGAAGCAGAAAAACGCGAGTCCGGTGCTCAGCAGCAGAAGATGGAGTTCAAGCCGGTCATCTCATTTGATGATTTTCTCAAGGTTGATTTGCGGGTTGCCCGTGTTATCTCGGCCGAAAAAGTTAAAAAAGCAGGGAAGCTGCTGAAACTTCAGCTCCAGGTGGGTTCAGTGACAAAACAGGTGCTTGCTGGTATAGCAAAAAATTACTCTCCCGAAGAGATGGTGGGCAAAAATGTTGTTCTTGTTGCCAATCTTGCTGATCGTACCATCCGTGATGAACACTCCGAAGGGATGATTCTGGCTGTTGAAGGCCCGGACGGAAAGCTTTTCGTTGTGGAACCTGCCGGAGAGGAAATAAATGGCCGGCAAATACAATAAATGTTTGCAACTGAAGTTTATTTGCTTACATTGTGAGCACAACATCGTGGGGTGGAGCAATTGGTAGCTCGTCGGGCTCATAACCCGAAGGTTGCAGGTTCAAGTCCTGTCCCCACCACCAGTAAAGAAAGCCGCCAGCAACATGGCGGCTTTTTTATTTTCACTCTTCCGGAGTCCGGAGCGCCTCCTTAACCGCCCGGTTGAGCATTGGGTATAGTCGGAAAATCCGGTTACCTTGATGTTGATACCTGCTCATTTCCTCACAACCGCACGGGACTCTCCGTGACGAGCTTATGTTGTTATGACTGAAGAGACTCTTCATCCTGCGGCTTGCAGCTCTTGCGCAAAAATGGTTCTGCGGCTCATCTCGCTCTGTACGTTTTCGCTCCTCTCCCTTTTTTTGCCGTTTTCACTTTGTGCAGAAGAGAGCCTGCGCTGCGGCATTGACCGGCTTGAAGCATCGGGTTTCAGGGAGCTGTCAGGTATGATGGTTGGTCTTGTTACCAATGCGGCAGGTGTGAACCGCAACGGGGAGGCCGACTACCTGCTCATGCTCCGCAATGGCGTCAACCTGAAGTTTCTTATGGCCCCTGAGCACGGCTTTGCAGCCGACGTCGAAGCAGGCCGGACGATAGCAAATACCGTTGCAGCCAATGCACTTCTGGTCTATTCGCTTTACGGTGCCACCAAAAAACCTGATCCGTCACAGTTGAAGGAGGTGGATATTCTTGTTTTTGATCTTCAGGATGTCGGCTCGCGCTGTTATACCTATATCTCAACCATGAAGAGTGCCATGGAGGCGTGTGAGGAGGCCGGTATCGCGTTCATGGTACTTGATCGCCCCAATCCGGTTATTCCTCTGCATCAGGAGGGATTTATGGTGGAAAAAGGGTATGACTCCTTTGTCGGTGCCGTCAATATTCCCTTTGTTCACGCCATGACGGTCGGAGAGATTGCCCTTTTGCTGAAGGAGCAGCGGTATAAAAAACTTGACCTGCGGGTGATCACGATGCAGAGGTACAGCCGGGATCGGTTTGGTGATGAGTATGCGGGATTCCGATTTGTAACGCCTTCACCAAATATCCGAAACGTCAACACGGCACTGCTCTATCCTGCAACAGTCTTTCTTGAAGCAACAACAATAAGCGAAGGACGCGGAACCGATGCGCCGTTTATGCAGTTTGGAGCCCCCTTTATCAACAGCAGTGAGCTGGCTCTGGCTCTCAACGCATACCGGCTGGCGGGGGTCAGTATTCAAACGGTCACGTTTACTCCCCGCTCCAACAAGTATCAGGGAGAGCTTTGCCATGGGTTGAAACTCTCCCTTACCGACAGGAAAGGCTTTCGTCCATTCAGAACCGCCGCAGCTCTTCTGCTTGAGCTTGAGCGACTCTATCCCGGAAGGGTTGTCAAGGATGGCAGATTTTTTGACCTGCTTGCCGGTACGCCCCGTTTCAGGGAGATGATCACCAGGCAGATGCCGCTTGAAAAAATCATGGAGGAGAGCTTTCGGGAGATCGAACAGTTCAACCGGAGCACCCCCGCACCATCATATCTTTATCGCTGATCTATCTCGGAATGGCTGTCCGTCCCTGAAGTCCCTGTTTGGAGAGCAGTACCTGCCAGAGCTGAATGGATCGTGCCCGGAAGGCCCCGGCAAAACTCAGAAGGTAGTAGCGCCACATGCGGTGAAACCGTTCACTGTATCCTGATTGCAGTTCAGGCCATGACTGTTCAAACTTTTCATACCATGCCTTGAGCGTCAGCACGTAATCATGGGTAAAAACATGCCAGTCTTCGAGCATGAAAAGCCCTTCATAGCTTTCCGAGATCTGGCTTGCAGAAGGGAGCATGGAGTTCGGAAATATATATTTGCAGCTCCATGGATCACCATTGGTGCATGGCTGATTGCTTCCGATAGTGTGCAGCAGGGTCAACCCGTCCCGTTTCAGGCACCGGTTGACGATTTCGAAATAGTGGCGATAGTTCTTATACCCCACATGCTCAAACATGCCGATAGAGTATACCCGGTCAAAAGAACCATGAAGATCACGATAGTCCATCAGCTCTATGTTGACCGGCATTCCGGCACACTGTTCCCTGGCGAATTGGGCCTGTTCGCTTGAAACCGTCAGTGCCGTTACTGATACATCGTAGTGCTCCGCTGCATAGCGTGCAGCACCACCCCAACCGCATCCAATATCAAGCAGTTTCATGCCGGGCTGCAGTTGCAACTTGTCGAACACAAGGCGGAGTTTGTTTTTTTGGGCCTCGTCAAGGCTGTTGGTCTCTTTCCAGTAACCGCAACTGTAAATCATCCGGGTATCGAGCATGGCCTTGAACAGGTCGTTACCAGTATTGTAATGGGTCTCTCCGACCGTAAAGGCCCTCATCGGGCACTGTAGATTGCGGATTTTGCCTAAGTATTTATTGATCTTGTCCGCCATGGTAACCACCTTTTCATCCACTCTCGAAGAGAGCAGCCTGAAAAAAAATGCTTCGAGGTCATCGCACTCCCACTCTCCATCCATATAGGACTCGCCAAGCCCCAGGCTGCCTTCGGTGATGACCCGACGGTAGACACTCGCGTTATGTATCTGAACATCCCATGGCCGGTTACCCCCGATGAGGATATCGGCAGAGCCGAACAGCCGTTCAAGCTCTCTTTTGAAGAAGGTGTCAACCATACGCTTCGACAGTTTAGCATCATCCGGAAGCTATCTCGGAACCCGAAACTCCTCTTCAATTCCGTTTTTTGAATAGAGCAGTTGCCATAACTGCACATGGCGTGCCCTGAAGGAGCCTGCGGCACTGAGCAGATAGTATCGCCACATGCGATGGAAGCGCTCATCATACGTAAGTGAAAGAGCTGCCCGGTTATCTTCAATATTCGAGTGCCAGGCCTTGAGGGTGCGGTAAAAAAACTCATCAAAAGCGGGAGCGTCCCACCAGCCATCCATATAGGACTCACCGGCGCCAAGATGTGATCCCGAGAGGACACACCGATAAAAGCGGTCGTCATGAACCGTAATATCCCATGGGGCACTGCCGTTTACGGTAATGCCTGCCGAAGAAAGAAGATCTGAAAGACGGTGTTTGAAAAAATTACTGCCCATGGTGCCAACCTCTCCTTTTAGAGTGAAGTGTGGTAGTCGTTCTCTGGGCTACTGTGTAATATAGCGGTATTTCTCAGGATTTTTTAGGGCGGCCTCTCTTTTTTATTCCTGGTTCCTTAACAGCGGGAGGATCCGAAAGCTCAGCCTGACCCGTAATCTCGTCAGGATCGACAAGCGCAACATCGAGCGTATCATCATGCAGGTCATGCTCAGCAATAAGATCAAGCTCTTCACACAGCTCATCGACTGCTTCATAGGCCGGAGTTGCTGCTTTCCCCCTTGGGCCACGCTTGCCCTTCATGGCAGGTTCAATGAGGGTCATTACCTCATTGATTGAAGAAAAGATATAGAGCTGTTTATCGAGATTTGTCAGCTTGAGGAGATCTTTGATCTGCTGACACAGAGAGACGAAAATAGCCAGACCGTGTGATTGATTGGCCAGTTGATGGGCACGCAGCATTGAGCTTATGCCGCATGAATCAATGGCTTTCACAAGAGAGAAATCAATGATAAGATTTTTGCTGTTCTCATGAATAACAAGGCTGTCAATGATCTCTTTGAATGCACTGCCATGACGAAAATCGAATACATCTTCCTCAATTTTCAGGATAGTAAGCTCTTTGCGGGTTGAAATTGAGTGTTTCATAACGATACTACCGGTTGGCCTTACTTGTACACCGCTGGAAGTGGCGATCTACAAAGTCAAAAAGGCATGCGTTGTCTCTGTGATAAACCCGCCGAACAGGGGTTGGTGATAATAACCGGCATACTTTTTCTGGTTATCGTGTTCCTGACAGCCGGTTGGCAAGAACCTCAAGCTCATCATTACTCTCTGGAGCAGTTATCCAGTTAACGTTAAGCCTATTTTTAAAAAAAGTCAACTGCCGTTTTGCATAATTACGACTGTGCTGCTTTATCAGAGTGATTGCGGCCGGCAATGCAATCTTTCCCTGAAAGTATTGAAAAAGTTCCTGATATCCCACCGATTGCAGTGCAGATGTTCTGCCGCACTCAAGCAATTCATGATATCTATGATAGAGCATTTCAGCCTCATTGCAAAGGCCTGCTTCAATCATCTCATCAGTTCGACGGTTTATTCGCTCATAGAGCTGTTCCCGTGGCATCGAAAGGGCTACGGAAGTATAGCTGATTGAGGGTTGACGCTTGTTTTTCTCTGCCTGTAATGCTGTAACAGGCCTGCCTGTGATTTCAATTATCTCAAGGCTGCGTATGAGCCGCTGGCTCTTGGTTGCGTCAAGAGTTCCGGCCTGTTCCGGGTCAAGCTGGCGTAACCGTTCAAAAAGAGCCGCTTTGCCCTCTCTCTGCATCTCCTCAAGGAGCCGCGTTCTTATTTCAGGGTCAGCAGCAGGGAGGTCTGCAAACCCTTCAAGCAACCCTTCCAGATAGAGCGTCGAACCACCGGCAACAACCACCTCTTTGCCTCGCTTGTGAATATCCTCTATACGCTGAACAGCTTCAGCCGCAAAATCACCGGCAGTGAAGGGTTCTCCGATACTCTTTTCGTCAACAAAATGGTGTTTTACCTCCCGGAGTGCATCCCGGGAAGGCTTTGCGGATCCTATATCGAGTTCACGATAGATCTGGCGTGAATCAGCCGAAATGATCTCCGCACCGATTTTCCTTGCCACGGAAAGGGCCAGGGCCGATTTACCGGAAGCCGTTGGCCCGAGAATGACAATGACCTGTTTTGTTGTTGCTTCACAAGGCATGTTTATCGGTAAAATTGGATCCTTCTAACCATAATG
Source organism: Chlorobium sp. KB01 (assembly GCF_001975465.1). Lineage (NCBI taxonomy): Bacteria > Pseudomonadati > Chlorobiota > Chlorobiia > Chlorobiales > Chlorobiaceae > Chlorobium > Chlorobium sp. KB01. Next base: position 113 of record NZ_MPJE01000056.1, on the reverse strand, counting down.
AAGAGGAAAGATAGAAGATTATCCGAACAAGCGAAACCTCCCCAAATCAGGAGGAGGGGACGTTCAGAAAGCGCCGATTAAGACCGGTAGAGAGTAGAGTATGAAAGTTACTT
>NZ_MPJE01000055.1:0-2162 GCF_001975465.1 Chlorobium sp. KB01 | reverse complement strand
CTGACTGCAGTGCAACTCAAGTTGAAGACTGGCTGAAGGAGCATCACCCGGATTTTCCGTGAACGGAGATGGGACGTTGTTTAATAAGAGTAGAAGTTGTCGTTTATTCTTGTATAGCTCACAGTAGAGGTTCAGCAACCAAAACATGTGAGGAGGTGACATGCCGGAGCGAGACTTGATGCACCGGGTATATTGGATGCAACTTGGTGGATTCGGTTTCATATTCTGCTATATTTCAGTCACTACGCTTAACAAGTGAATTTTACAAGGAATTAATGGCACTTGCAGTCAACATCGATGAGTTAGTCAATGGCCAGGTCATTGAGTGGGAGCGCCTTGAATTCAAACAGGGATGGAACCCTGAAGATGTATTGCATACACTGTGTGCCTTTGCCAATGATATCAATAATTGGAATGGTGGGTATATCATTATTGGAATTGCTGAAAAGGATGGCCGTCCTGTCCTGCCTCCGATCGGGTTGCATCCCAATCAGCTCGATAGTATTCAGGGAGAACTAACCCGGCTCAGCTATCGGATAGAGCCGCTTTATATGCCTGTTATCCAGCCTTATTTATTTCAAGGGAAGCATATTCTGATTCTCTATTGTCCGGCAGGCGATGTACGTCCGTATTCTGCCCCGGAAAGTTTAAGTACCGCAAAGCAGTCACGTTTTCAATATATCCGCAGTGGTTCTCGTTCCATTCGAGCACAGGGCGAAAATCTCAGAAGGCTGCAGGAGTTGTCGGCAAGAATTCCTTTCGATGATCGCCTCCATCCCGTAGCTGAACTGAATGATCTGGATCTTGGTCTAATCAGGAGTTTTCTTGGCGAAATAAAAAGTGCCCTTTTTGATGAAAGCGTTTCGCTGCCTTTTTCAGAACTTTGCCGACTGATGAATATTGCCAGAGGTTCTGATGAACTCTTGCGTCCAGTGAATGTCGGTCTGCTGTTTTTTTCGAGAAAACCTGAGCTATTTTTTTCACGGGCATGGATCGAAGTTGTACTCCGAAAAGATGAAGCGGGTAAAGGTTTCAGTGAGAGATATTTTAAAGGCCCTTTACACGTCCAGCTTCGAGAAGCGTTATCGTTCATCAGGGCCTCAATTGTTGAGGAGTATATCAGAAAGTCTCCAGGGAAGGCGGAAGCTGAACGTTTTTACAACTTTCCTTATGCAGCAGTTGAAGAAGCCCTTGCCAATGCTGTTTACCACAAGAGCTATGAATTGGGTAAACCGGTAGAAGTACAGATTTGGCCTGACAAGATTGAGATTTTAAGTTTTCCGGGACCGGTTCCGCCAGTGACAGCGACTGTTTTGGCACAGAATCGACGAATTGTCGCTCGGGACTATCGTAACAGAAGGGTGGGGGATTTTCTTAAAGAGCTGCACCTGACGGAAGGAAGGGGTACCGGTATACCAACTATTAAAAGAGCCATGAAAATCAATGGCTCTCCTGAACCGGTTCTGGAAACTGATGAGCAGTGTACCTATTTTCTTACCGTTCTTTCTGTTCATCCAGAGGTATACGACCAAGTTCATGACCAGGTTCATGACCAGGTTCATGACCAGGTTCATGACCAAGATATTTCGGAAGTTGAGCAAGTCCTTTTGTATTGTCAGAAAGCACGGTCTCGAAGAGATATTCTGGCACAACTCGGGTTAGTCAATCATACCCTTAATTTCAGAAAGCATTTGCTGCCGATTATTGAAAATGGATTGATTGCTAAAACTTTGCCGGATAAGCCAACCAGCCGAAACCAGCGATATCTGATCACAGAAAAGGGAAAATCGATTCTTAAAGTTTCCAATGCTTAATTCTTTTTTATACCTGCGGCGAAATAGGGGACGGTATTCATAACGAGTAGTTTTGTTCATGGCGAGTCGTTTCTTTCATAAGCATTTCCGGTTCGAAGCTCTAAACCTGGTCAGGAGCGTTTTTTATAAGCATCGGTTTCCTCTCTTTTCTGTTAGGGGGATTTTCGGGGACGCTCTGAAAGCGCCGATTAAAACCGGTAGAAAGTAAAGAATGCAAGAGTCATATATGAAAGGAATAGCCACCCATCATAGCCCCGAGTCATGCCTCGATAGTCCCGATGTGTCGTGATATGGGGAAGCGTTGACAGGGGAAAGCACAGGCATAGTATTGAGCTCCGAAATCACTCA
>NZ_MPJE01000054.1:0-10545 GCF_001975465.1 Chlorobium sp. KB01 | reverse complement strand
GTACCCACAATCGTTTTTCGCTGTTCGGTCAAATTACCGATGCAGAAATGCATTTGAACGATGCCGGGAGGATGGTTGAACGGTGTTGGAATGAAATACCTGTGCATTTTCCACATGTTGAATTGGATGCATTCGTTGTTATGCCCAATCATGTTCACGGGATTGTGGTTATTGCCGATTCACCATCCGTTGGTATTTCATCCGTAGGGGCGAAAAATTTTTCGCCCTTACACACAATTTTGCCCAACCTGCGAGGACAACCACCAATAACGCCCCTACAGGCCCGACGGCCACAGGGCACATCAAAAACCATCGGTTCCATTGTTCGTGGGTTCAAAATCGGGGTTACAACATGGATGCGTCAAAACACAAATGTCCATGACGTATGGCAACGTAATTACTGGGAACACATCATCCGTAACGAACCGGAATTGAATCGCATCAGGGAATATATCCGCGACAATCCTGCAAATTGGGTTTCGGATTCATTGTACGTCGTAAACTGAACGCTGCAAAACCATTTGAAAATTGCCATTCATTTTGTACAATAGGGTTGTACGTTAATAGATAAATGGAAATATAATGGCGACCATTGCGGTGAGTGAGTTGCGTTCCAACCTGAAAAAAGTGATGCAACGCGTTGAACATGGTGAAACAGTTGAGGTTACCTCAATGGGCAAAGTAGTTGCCCATATTGTACCTCCAGTAAACACGCAAAAGATTGCACGCTTGAAACTGAAGGAGATTTCCGGAACGGCGGTTCTGCACGACGTGCTTTCACCTGTTGATGAACAATGGGAGGCAGGGAAAGAGTGATCACCGTTGATACGCACATCATTCTATGGGATGCCCTCCAGCCGGAATTGCTGAGCAATAAGGCCAAATCTGCATTACAAAAGGCCAATGATTCAGATGGGATACTTTTCTGCTCAATTTCCTTGTGGGAAATTGCCATGCTCATGAAGAAAAAGAGAGTTGAAATCGATTTATCGTACTCTGAGTTGATTGATTTGCTCAAGGCAGCAAACAATTATGTTTTTCAGGAAATCACTCCGGAAATTGCGCAGCTCTCTGCAACCCTTCCCGCAACAATCAACAGTGATCCGGCAGACAGAATCATCAGCGCATCTTCTCTTGTGACAAAAACTCCGCTGTTAACCGCAGATCGCAACCTTCGGGCCGCCCCGATGCTTCATACGATCTGGTGAATTGAGAAAAGCTCTGCCAAATAATCAACAAACGTTATGCGTGCAGTGGAATAAAGCGAAATACTGCGTATATTAACCTCGTCAGCTTCCTGCATATAAGGCACAAAGCAGTGTTGTTATGCCGATCCGCCTAAGAAGCAAAAATAAAATCGATTCAATACGATAACTGTTTTTTATGCATGAAATTAGCAGCATTTTGAATTGTATGTACATAGCGTCTTATATGGGTTATAAATCAAAAATCTACAGTTTAGGCGGATCCATCTAATTATTGTTAGACCCTTCCTTGCTATCCTTGTCTTATAATTGGGAAATTATGAAACTCACTGACAACGAAAAACGCGAAATTCTAAAACTCCTCGAATCGGACAGACCTTTGCCCGATAAATATCGTTTTCTTCTATTTGACGATAAGCGCGAAGTGGAATTGATTTGGAACGGCAAAAGTAACGAAGTGACAAATATCGTTTTGCCTTTTCAAGTCATTGAGCAGGTGGACGAACCACGCGCCGAAAAATTAGCCGATACCGCTTTACAAATGTCCATGTTCGACACACGCGGAAGGCAGAAGTCAGGTTGGACAAATAAACTCATTTGGGGCGATAACAAGTTAATTCTTTCGTCTTTGAAAAATGGCGCCATGCGTGAAGAAATTGAAAAGAATGGCGGAATCAAACTGATTTACATTGACCCGCCTTTCGATGTCGGCGCAGATTTTTCAATGGATATTGAAATTGGCGATGACACTTTCACAAAAAGACCAAATGTATTAGAAGAACTCGCCTACCGCGATACTTGGGGAAAAGGCGCGGACAGTTTTATTGCCATGATTTATGAACGCCTGATTATCATGCGCGACTTACTTGCGGACGATGGCAGTATTTATGTTCATTGTGATTGGAGAGTAAGCGGCTATTTGCGGCTATTAATAGATGAAATATTTGGGAAAGATAACTTTCAGCGTGAGATTGTTTGGAGAATCGGATGGTTGTCTGGCTATAAAACCAAAGCAAAAAATTGGATACGCAACCACGAAACGATTCTTTTTTATACCAAAAGTAATGAGCGCTTTACTTTCAATAAAGAATACATACCTTACGCAGATGATTATGTAAGACGAGATGGAAAAAAACCGGAAGGACTTGGGTATCCAATTGAAGATACATGGAATTGTAGCGAAGCTGACAAGATGGATTCAATTCAGATTATGAGTTTTTCTTCTGAAAAAACAGGCTATGCAACCCAAAAAAATGAAAATTTGCTTGAGCGCATTATCAACGCTTCATCCAACGAAAATGACATTGTTGCAGATTTCTTTTGTGGCTCTGGCACGACTTTAGCCGTTGCCGAAAAACTCAACCGCAAATGGATTGGTTCAGATTTAGGCAAGTTTGCCATTCACACCACGCGCAAGCGCATGATTGGCGTTCAGAGAGAATTGAAAAAGGAAGGTAAGGATTTTCGCGCTTTTGAAATTCTCAACTTGGGCAAGTATGAACGGGCGCATTATATCGGCGTAAATCTCAATCTGCGAGAAGAAGAACAAAAGAAACAACTCGAACAACGCGAGAAAGATTTTATTGCCTTGATTCTCCGCGCATATCGAGCCGAAATCGTTGAAAACTTCCGCACTTTTCACGGCAAAAAGTCAGGGCGCATGGTGGCGGTAGGTTCGGTCAATTTACCTGTCACCCGTTTATTTGTAGAAGAAATCATTTTGGAGTGCCGAGAAAAGCATATTTCCCGCGTGGATATTCTCGCTTTTGAATTTGAAATGGGCTTGTTTCCCAACGTGCAGGAAGAAGCCAAATCCAAAGGCATTGACCTTGCGCTCAAATATATTCCGCGTGAAGTCTTTGACAAACGCGCCATCGAAAAGAATCAAGTTGTCTTTCACGATGTTTCTTATATCGAAGTCAAGCCGATTGTCAAAAAGAATACTATCGCAGTGGAACTGGCCGACTTCTCCGTTTTCTATTCCCAAGATTCTGTCGAAAACGCTTCCGCTTCCTTGAAAGATGGCGGCAACAAAATCGTGGTGGAAAACGGGGCGATTATCAAAGTCTCAAAGGATAAAGCGGGCATTATCACCCGTGAAATCCTTACAAAGAAATGGACAGATTGGATTGATTATTGGGCGGTGGATTTTGACTTTGAAAACAAGCGCGAGATTGTCAGAGTCCGAACCGATGTTGCCCCAGGGGAACAAGTCACGCTCAAAGGCATGGAAAATCCACAGGCAGGTTTACCGATTTTTGAAGAAATCTGGACAGGCGATTTTATTTTTGAAAATGAATGGCAATCCTTCCGCACCAAGAAAGACCGTTCGCTTGAACTCAAAACCCCGCCGCACGAAGTCCCCGCAGGACGGCGCAAGATTGCCGTCAAGGTTGTGGATATTTTCGGCAACGACACCATGAAAATTTTAGATGTCACTGTGACAGGCAAATAATGGCAATTCACCCCGCATTCCCCACTTCACCTTATGAAGTTTTGAATCCTGAACATCGTTGGTTTCCCGCCGATGAAGATTTGCGCGATTCTGCCTATGACAAACTTGTACCACCGTTTGTCAATAAAATTCGCAGAGAAGTAAAAACATGGCGCGAGAATCAATATGAAGGCGCAAGCGGGACAAGCAAAGCCTTATTAAATTGGTGGTTCAACCGTCAGCACATCCGCGAAGACCTGAAAGAATTTCAATATTATTTTGCCCAGCGTGAATCCGTTGAAACGGTCATCTATTTGTACGAAGTGGCAAAAGTCAAAGATAAATATGACCTCATGCGCTACGATTCGTCAGGCGCAGTTTCAACAGGTATGTTCGATGAAGATTGGCTCAGGCTTGTCGTAAAAATGGCAACGGGCAGCGGTAAAACCAAAGTGATGAGTCTTTTCATTACATGGTGCTACTTCCACAAACTTTATGAAGAAGATTCGCAACTCGCCACAAACTTTTTATTGGTTGCTCCCAATATCATCGTGCTTGACCGCTTGCGGACAGACTTTGACGGCTTGAAAATTTTCTTCCAAGACCCGCTTTTACCTGATAACGGGTACGAAGGTCAAAACTGGCAGGATGATTTTCAAATGACCCTGCACATTCAAGATGATGTTTCCATTGTTCGCAAAACTGGAAATCTATTCCTGACCAACATTCACAGAGTTTATGCGGGAAACGACATCGAGCCAAGTTTCGATGACGAGAATCTCGAAGATTATTTTCTAGGCACACGTCCCACAGGCAAGACCAATGAATCAAAAATAGATTTGGGAGTGATTGTACGCGAAATTGACGAGTTGGTAGTTATCAACGATGAAGCGCATCACATCCACGACAGCAAACTTGCATGGTTCAAGTCTATTCAAGATATTCACAACCGCTTGAAGCAGAAAGACCATTTTCTATCGTTGCAACTGGATGTGACCGCCACACCGAAACACAACAACGGCGCGATTTTCGTTCAGACCGTTTGTGATTATCCGTTAGTTGAAGCCATCATTCAAAACGTGGTGAAACATCCCGTTCTTCCCGACTTCGCCAGCCGCGCAAAACTTGTCGAGAAAAAGAGTTCAAAATTTACGGAAAAATACGGCGATTACATTCATCTTGGCGTGGAAGAATGGCGCAAGGTTTATCCCGAACATGAAAAACTTGGCAAGAAAGCCGTCATGTTTGTTATGACCGATGATACAAAAAACTGTGATGATGTTGCAGAGTATTTGGAAAGCACTTACCCAGATTTCAAAGACGCTGTACTTGTCATTCACACCAACAACAACGGCGAAATTTCAGAATCAGATTCAAAGAAAAGCAAGGAAGAATTAGAGTTACTTCGCAAGCAATCCAATCAGATTGACACATGGGACAGCCCGTATAAAGTGATTGTTTCTGTGTTAATGCTCAAAGAAGGTTGGGACGTGCGAAACGTGACAACCATTGTAGGCTTGCGGGCGTATGCTTCAAAAAGCAATATTCTTCCCGAACAAACTTTAGGGCGCGGCTTGCGCCGAATGTATCTTGGGGCAGACACAACCGAATATGTAAGCGTAGTTGGAACAGAGCCATTTATGGATTTTGTCGAATCCATCAAAAGCGAAGGCGTGGAACTGGAACGGAAACCAATGGGAGCAGGCACAGCCGCACACGCGCCCATTATTATTGAAGTGGATAACGAGAATGTCAAAAAAGATGTTGATAAACTCGATATTGAAATTCCCGTTCTCACTCCGCGCATTTACCGCGAATACAAACGGCTTGAAGACCTTGCGCTTGATTCCTTTGGCAATAAGAAAGTTGAATACAAACAATTTTCCGAAGCAGAAATGCGCGAGATTATTTTCAAGGATATTACAACGGGCGAAATTAATCACAGCACTTATCTTGATTCCGCCGCCGTTACAGATTATCGAAGCGTGATTGGCTACTTTGCCCAAGTGATTATGAAAGACTTGCGCCTTGTCAGCGGGTACGATGTTCTTTATGGAAAAGTAAAGGAATTTATCGGGCAATATCTTTTTACTTCCGCCGTTGATATTGACGACCTGAACACGATTCGCAATCTTTCAGAACTTGAAGCCACGAAAACGATTGTCGAAACTTTCAAGAAGAAAATCAATGAATTGACCGTTCAAGATAAAGGAAGCGCAGAGATACGCGACTCAATCAAACTCAGGCAAACCCGCCCGTTTGTCGTCAAAGAGCAAGGTTATCTCATCGCACAAAAAAGCGTTTTCAACAAAATTGTTGGAGACAGCCACCTTGAATTATTGTTCGCTTCATTCCTTGAAAAATGCGATGATATTATTTCCTACGCAAAAAATTATTTTGCCGTGAATTTCAGAATTGATTACGTCAATGCCGATGGGAATATTTCAAACTACTATCCTGATTTCATCGTGAAAACAAGTCCGAAAGATATTTGCATTGTCGAAACAAAAGGGCTTGAAGATTTAGACGTTCCGCTAAAAATGGAACGCTTGAAAAAATGGTGTGAAGATATAAACGCCACGCAAAATAAAATCCGCTTCGATTATGTCTTTGTCGAAGAAGAAGAATTTGAAAAGTACGCTCCGAAATCATTTGGCGAACTCGTAAATAATTTCAGGAAGTACAAAGACAAAGAGCGGGTCTAACAAAGCGTGCACCTGACGTGTGGGATTCTGCGGCATTTTCGAGCATTTTCCTCGCTTCGAGTTTTTCCTGCTCCCAAGCATTGTCCACGCCCGCCCACACGCAGGTAACGCAAACCGTTAGCCAGCAAACCCAAGCCATGCACTTAGACACGCGAGACTTCGGCGGATTCAGCTTCTGGCTCGTTGGCCCGCTCGAAATTCAGCGCACTGCGAATGGCCAGCTCAAAGAGTATGTCCATCCGCTACCCGAAGGCGTTCGCCCCAATCGCTACTCCGCCGGTCCATTCTGCAAGTTTGGACTACCTGCGGCCCCGAATGCGGCAGGTGTTTATGCCGTGGTCGTTGGCGAAGAGCTGCGATATATCGGTGAGTGCGCCGATCTCGTGGCGCGATTTAGCTCAACTGGGTACGGGTTGATCAGCGCTCGGAATTGTCATGAGGACGGACAGAGCACCAATTGCAAGCTGAATTCGCGCGTGCTCGCCGAAGCAAAGCGTGGCTACATCGCGCAAGTGTGGTTTCACAGCACGGAGGACCGAAAGGCCGTCGAGGCGCTCCTGATCACAAACCTTACACCAATCTGGAATGGGCGAGGCGCTCCGGTCGAGTCACGCGCGAGAGTGGCGAGCAAGCGGAGGAAGTACATGCCGGCCGCCGACGTGGAAGCACTCTCTGAATCGCGAGGTAAGTCCGTGCGTGAGCGAGTGGCGATTCCTCGCGAACCTCGCACCCAATCGGGGGCCGTGACCTATGACTTTCGACAGACTCTACTCGACCGTTTCGCGGCGGCTGAGCGAGAAGGCGTGACGAGTCTACTAGTAAAGGCAGGCGACCTCCATCGCGAAGTTGGCGGATACCCCGGCCTGAAACACCGGATGCCGAGCTGCTGTGCGGCGCTACGCGGCGCGATGCAACCCGGTGACCAGTTCATCTACGTCCCGCCAAAGGGCAACGGGGCCAGCCTGACGATAGAGTATCGATTACCCCGTGGGAATTGAGAGACCGAAACGCTGTGGCGGAGCCTCGCCAGGACGTTTGCTGGCTAACCACGCGTTGGTGCCCGACGACCGGGCGGCCGCGGCACAACGCTGGCGTTAACTGCTTTGTGGGGAACTATGCAGACTGAAAACTATAGGAATTGGCTTACGGCCCAGAACTACCAGGGCGGCACTGTCACCGCCCAGATGCATAGGGCTGGGAGGGTGGAGGAGCACTATGGCGATCTCGATAAGCTATACGCCGAGGATCGATTAGAGGGCGTGGTCCGAGCGCTGACATACACCACGCAAGATCGGCGAAACAATAGGCCTAATGAAACGAAAATTCCCTTTGAGGGAAACGTATATAACAACTTGGCGTCATACCGTGACGCCGTCCGACGGTATCGTCGTTTTTTGGAAAATGACGCAGAGAACTTTGAGCCTGAAGATGTGGCGGTGGTCGATATTCCCGAACCTGAGGTACAGCCGCAAACAATTGGTCTTGAAAAAGACTTGCAGGCTGCTGTTCGTAAGAACATCGACCAAATAGAACAAGGGCTCCGCATTACTGATAATGGTCGAGAACGTTCGGTTGAAACCGGATATATAGACATCACAGCAGTTGATTCCGATTCAACACCCGTAGTTATAGAGCTAAAGACAGGGGTGGCTGGGCAGAGGGCTGTTGCTCAGATATTGAGTTACATCGGAAGCGTGATGGAAGAGGAAGGAACCGATCGGGTTCGCGGTATCTTGATAGCGTCTGAGTTCGACAGAAGGGCACGCGCTGCTGCCAAAGTCGTTCCAAACTTGACATTGATGCGCTATCAGTTTTCCTTTCAGTTTTTCCCGGAATAGTGGAATAGGCGTTATGCAGACGGCGGCTAACAAGGCGCTCAACCCTGCCGTCCTGACGGGCGTCGGGTTAGCTCCACGATGGCGCGGACGCTACGCGCCGCGCCATCGGCGAGATAAATCAGGACTGGAACCCGCCACACTTTTCGATTTATTGTTTCAATAAACATGGTCAATGATGAATACTCAGAGGTCTTCCACGTAGGAGACGGGGATTGCATTTCGGCGATCGACAGTTCTCTACCAAGCGTTCTTGGGACGTACGTCATCGTGAAATGGATGGAAGTCGCGAGCGCCAAGAACATCCGTCAGCACTTGGGCGAAGGTCAGATTACAGTCGGTAGGGCGATATCCATAGAGCACAACTTGATGGTGCGGCGCGGTGAGGACGTGGAGATCATCTCGACGATCCAGAAGCGCGAGAGGAGAGAAGTGGTCTTCGCGATTGAAGCAAGGAGCAACGGCAAGACCGTTGCGACCGCCTCACATGAGCGGGTCATCATACCAACAAGACTCCTATATCGGATCATGAGCACCTAGGCTCCGGAGGGCCCAACAAACCAGATGCAGCGAACCTGGCGATGACGCTCTGCTTGGCAATCGAAGGTCAGTGGCGCAAGGTCGCTGACCCGGAGCGTTAGGCGGCAGCGCGCCCATCACAATGACTAAGCCACCAGAAATCGAAGCGAAGGCAGCACCCACGCCACAGAGGATTGAGACTGTGAAGAAGCTGTACGACCTCTGGACGGCTGACAACCAGATGCTGAATACAAAGCTCTCACAGCTATTTGTCGTCAATTCGCTGCTGCTTGCAGTGCTGTCTCTCTCACTGAACGGCAAAGCACCCGGGTTGATTCCTGTCGCTTGCTTGTTTGGTTTGGCGTTTTCAGCGTTGTGCTTCTTTTCCTTGCGACGGACGCTTGCATATCGAGCTTGGTACAGAAAGAAACTGGTGGCCATGTGCGGTGACGACGCGCTTCCGTATTTGCTACCAACGGCAGAGGACGAGCAGAGAGAGTTTGCACCCACGGCTCGCATCGCATCACATGTTCCCGGCTATGTACTCAGCGTCGTTTCGTGCATAGCTTGGGTAGTCGGGTTGGTTGTGTGGCTCGTTCGTTGATCACAATGATTGGATTGCCGCCTAACCATGCGCTGCAGCGAACCCGGCCATCGCATCGCGGTTGCCATCGTGGCGTCCCGACTACAATGAGAGTCAAGGATGTTGTTCTCCTGGAAGCGGTATTGGCTGATTGAAGTGAAGGCAGGGTGTATTCCACCTATGAAAAAAGGAGAGAAGTGGATAACAGAGGATGCCTCACGAGTGATTGTTTTTTCCTCATGAAATTTCTTTGAATGTCATTTCCACTCCAACTGCCTTGAGGACAGCTTTTACGGTCTCATAGCGAGGATGTGCTCCCGGACGCAATACCTTGTACAAGCTTTCACGACCAAGGCCTGTTTTTTTTGCTATCTCAGTCATTCCTTTCGCCCGTGCAACATCACCCAGTGCCGCAAGGAATACCTCCGGATTTGGGTCTTCTGCTGTTACCTTGAGGTATTCGACAATCATTTCATCGTTGTCGAGATAGTTGACCGGATCAAAATTCCGGAGTGTCACAGTGTTCATAGTTTCCGTTCCTGATTTCACGGGCAAGTGCTTTAGCACGAATAATGTCTTGCTGTTGTGTCCCCAGTTATTGATGATACTGACAAGCAGGGGAGTCCGATGAGTTTGTTGTTTACATTTTGATATACATACTTTTAGGGGAAAGAGGGATGAAATTTGATGGATTCGACCGGGATAGCGGTAATCGTTTTCATAGCTCAACCCATTCCGGCAATGCAACTCCCGTTGCTCCCGAATAAAGCACTTCAGGAGCAATATCAACCTCACCGTTCCATGTCACTACGCCAAGTTCTGTACTGACTGAAAAATTTTTAAAATAGTCAGGATTTTTCAGCTTCTCGAAAACACCGACTTTTTCAAGATATTTACAGAAATCAACTATACCCCTCTTGCCATCTTCAAAAACCAACTCCAGTCGGTAATTATCGATATACCTTGCTGCAACAACATCAGGTGTAATCATTATTCTCCTATGTCAAAGGCAATTGCCCTGATTGCGTGTTGTGATTTGTCTATACAATAATTATACGTAATATATGGAAAAAATACGGTATAGGGCAAACACAGGTTCGCCCCTACAGGCAACAATTCACACCATCGCATCATCCATGAAATGCGATCCCTCCCAAAATCATCACCGCCGTTCCATCAGGTTATCGAGATACGATTATTCCCGGTCGGGGGCCTATTTCATAACCATTTGTACCCACAATCGTTTTTCGCTGTTCGGTCAAAT
>NZ_MPJE01000053.1:0-8225 GCF_001975465.1 Chlorobium sp. KB01 | reverse complement strand
CGTTTTTGTACTCTAACTCAAACGTTTGAATTCTCCAATTCACGCTGAACCAAAACACAGGCTGCTTTGTGTTATATGTATTGGGACGGGTTTGATTATGAATGCGCCCAGGAAAATAATTTATTTCTATCGGAAACTCAAAAAAAGCACCTTGACAATTTGATGATATTTCAGAGAGTGGATACCAAAAAAGAAAGATATAATTCGGATTATCTTTATCATTTTATTATTGATAGGCTTCTCAGTGCGAAACGAAGAGTTTTCGTGGAGACTTCTCCTGCTGAGTATAAAGGTGAGTACCACGATGCTATTTTCAGATATGCGCAATGTCTTGAGATATTGATAGAAACATACATCACAAGAAAAGTTTTAAATTATGATCCTGATGTTAAATGTAAATCGATTTACAGTATAAGTGGAAAACGTGAACTTGTTTTTAAAGGAAGAAAGAAATCAGAAAAAGATAATGATGATAATAGGATAGACTTTCAAATGGAGCCAATAGATGACCCTGAAAATAATTTGCGAAAAAAAACAAAAAATCTGAGTGATCGTCGTGATGATTTTGCTCATGTTCGGATGCAAAAACAAAAAAGTTACATTCAGGAAGCTGAAGAAGTTATCATAAGATTTATGGAAATTGTTTTTGAGAAAAAAAGTGAGATTATTGAACATGATTTGGATGAATATGCTTTTTACAAATATTTCGATGACTTTGGGACACTCTGTAAATCATGATAGACTGAATTGTCATGCGCATAACCCTCGAACTGAGTCTCCGGAAGCGGATGGTGACGCTGCCGGTGAACAATTCTCACCTGCTCTCCTCCCTGATCTACAACATCGTCGATAAAAGCTCAAGCGAGTATGCCGAACGGCTGCACGAGCAGGGGTACCGTTTGCAGAACAAGGCATTCAAGCTCTTTACCTTTTCGCCGTTGTATCTGCCAAACCGGCGGAAATGGGAGATGCATGATGACGGAACCATGAGCACAACAGAACGGCTCCTGCATCTCGTTATCTCTTCGCCGAAAAGCGAGTTCATCGAACACCTCGTTGTCGGGCTTCTGCATGAGCCATTTGTCTCGGTGGGGAAGGAGCGGTTCAGGGTTGAAACCGTCCGGCGGCTTGACCAGCCTGCACTGTCAGGCGACATGCGCTTTATCGCCCTCTCACCCATTGTCTGCGCCACGAAGCACACTGACGATGTCTATGCACAATACCTTTTTCCCGGAGATGAGGAGTTTGAACGGGTGCTCTGTGAGAACCTCTGCCGCAAGTATGAGGCGCTTTACACCCGGCCCTACGCAGGCGACAACAGTAACTTCCGCTTTACGCTTGATCAGAACTACGCGGAGCGCAAACAGGGCAAAATCCGGAAGCTGATTACCATCAAGGAGGGGAAACCTGAGGAGACAAAGGTAAAAGGAGTGCTTGCACCCTTCAGGCTTGAAGCTCCGGCGGAGCTGATGGAGGTCGGATACGAGTGCGGGTTCGGCGAAAGGAATTCGCAGGGGTTCGGGATGGTGAAAGTTGATGAATCCTGAATGGTTACGCGCTTGCTTTCAGCATTGGCTGCACATGGTGCTTTGGTTTGTGCAGAGACAAATCGTGAGTTGCTTGCAGGTTAAGCCAGAACTCCGGTGAAGTGTTGAACGCCTCGGCAAGAAGCCAGGCTGTATTTGGTGACACTCCTCTCTTGCCACGGACAATCTCGTTGATTCGTTGCACCGGGATGCCGATATGCTCCGAGAGCGCTTTCCGGGACAGACCCATTGGCTCGATAAACTCCTTCAGTAATATAATTCCGGGATGTGTTGCCACTCTGTTTGACGGTATCATGTTATTTTTTCAGAAATTGGTTAGTGGGGAGGCGCTCATAAGCAAAATTAATGGGTTTCCGGTATCCATGCAAGCGGAGTTTGATCGGGTGCTTTTTGAGATCTTTCTGCCGGAAGTGCAGGGAAATGAATTATTCTATTGCACAACGGAAGTTATCCCTTATTTTTACCATCCGGTTCACTTTTCTGAACAACAACCCCGACCGACATGCCAGAGGTTTTCAACTATCCCGTGACCTATCCCTCCTGGTGGATGGATTACTACTATCTTTTCACCTGGGCGTTCGGCATGCTGCTGCTTGCTCTCGGGTGGGCGGTCTTTTTCCGGTACGGGAAGTTTACCTACGGCGTTGATCTGGGCTGTCTCTGGAAATCAATTGTTCTGGTTCTCATGACTACCGTCTCGCTGGGTGTTCCCAACTACTATAACACCCGATTTGTAGGGGAGCACGGTCAGGATGGTGATTCCGTTAAGCTCTCTTCAGGCCAACTGCTCTATCTTGATCGCAAGGGTGTTGAAAAACAACTGAAGCTTGCTGATGTGACCGCAATCTATCAGGAGAGCATCACCTATAATCCTCCGCCGAAAATCTACATTGTTGCAGCAAAAACAGCCGTCAGGGATTCGCTCTTTATCACCACAAACCTTCCCGGTTACAAGCGCCTGATTTCTGAGTTGTCACAGCGAACCGGTGTTCCGGCCAAACTACGCTGAGCGGCTTTTTCCAGGAACACATGACCAGCCACCGCTCCGGCAACGCGCCCTCTTCCGACAGCTTTCTGCTTGTTGTTGAAATCGGCAATACCACCGCTTCGTTTGCCGTATTCAGGGGTGAAGAGCTGCTTGAGGTGAACAAGGTGCCTTCGGAAGCTCTTCCCCTGCACACCGATATTTCCGGAGTGATTGTTCCGATTCTTGCTGCCTGGCCTCAGCTTGGAGATGCCGTTCTGTGCAGTGTTGTTCCCGCCCTTGACTCTCTGCTGAAGAGCGAGCTTCGCCGACACATTGGCGGCAGGATTGTCGAGGTGGCATCATCGCTGCAACTGCCATTCACGCTCTCGTACGACTCACCTGAAAGCTTCGGTGCGGATCGTATAGCGCTTTGTGCCCTCTGCCGCAGGCTCTACCCTGATGAACCGGTCATTGCGCTTGACATCGGCACGGCCATAACGGTGGATGTGCTCACCTCCGGCGGGGAGTATCTCGGTGGTCTTATCATGCCCGGTCTTGACCTCATGGCCAGAGCACTGAATGAACGGACAGCACGGCTTCCGCTTGTGGGTATGGATACTCCTGACACGCTTATAGGGAGGTCAACGGCAGAGTGTATCAGAGACGGGATTATCTGGAGCTGTGTATCGGGTATAGAGGGGTTGATCGGAAAGATTACAACCCTGTTGTGCGATAACAATGAAGCAGGGGAGCCGAGGGTTATTGTTACGGGGGGCAGTGCACCCCTGATTGCCGGACTGCTTGAAACTGCTCCGTTGCATGAAGAGCTTGCCGTGATCCGGGGTACCCACTACCTCTTTACGCTCAACAGCGATTAACCCTTTCGTGAGCGGTTCGAGGGCAACGCAGCAATTAAAGCGCGGAACAGATTACTTGAGGTGACTGTAGAACGCCTGAGCCCTGCTGATTGCGGCGAGTACCTCTTGATCCTCAATAGTTTCCTCCAGAAGAAATGCCTCTCCGAGATTTTTCAGCAGCACAAAACGGAGCTTTTTATCCAGTTTTTTCTTGTCGGAGAGCATGTTTTCAAGCAGCAGGCGGCTGTCGATATCAAGAAACCGCCTCCTGATCACACCCCGTGGAAAGCGGAACTTTCCGAGTATTGCAAGCCCCTCCTCAAGCGACTGCTCGCTGAGGTAGCCGAGCCTGTTCGATAAAAAGAGCGCACAGACCATACCGATAGTGACCGCTTCACCATGGCGAATATGGCGGTACTCCGCGAGCTTTTCAAGCCCGTGGGCAAAGGTGTGTCCGAAATTGAGGGTTGCCCGGAGTCCGCCGGTCTCCCTGAAATCTTTTTTCACCACAGCGGCCTTGATGGAGGCGCTTGTTTTAACCGCTTTGGTTAAAAACGGCTCTTTCAGCGCGATGATATCACTGAAATGGTTATCGATAAAGGAGAGAAAAGCCCGGTCGGAAATAAAGCCGTATTTGACCACCTCCGCCATGCCCGAATAGATCTCCCGTTCCGGCAGGGTTTTCAGGTATGAGGGATCAATCAGCACCAGCTCGGGCAGGTGGAAAAATCCGATCAGATTCTTGCCCAGAGGGTGATTGATGGCAACCTTTCCGCCAATGGAGCTGTCGGTCATGGCAAGCAGTGTTGTGGGAAGCTGAATTACCGGAATGCCCCTGTAGTAGCTGGCAGCTATAAATCCGCCAAGATCACCGACAACGCCGCCGCCAACAGCGAGAAGGTTCCAGCTCCGGTCAACATCCGCCTCGATCATGTTGCCATAAAGCCGGTAGGCAGAGTTAAAGCTTTTGGATGCTTCACGGGCAGGAACAGTGAGCTCCACCCACTGAAACCCCTCCTCATCGAGTGTTTTCAGAATCCTGTCGCCATAGAGTTTGCGTGTATTTGCGTCAAACAGAACCACGGTTTTCTTTGCAAGTCCATGACTGTTGAACAATTTGCCGAGTCCGGAAGTGACCGGGGTTCCTGTTATTATTTTGCTCACGCTATCTGTTTGATTAGAGGTGACCTATGGATTATTGGTGGATGCGGATGCCTTGCGCACATACCGCTCTATTTTGCGGGTCAGCTCCTCAACAGTTGAGCCGATCCGTTTTATATCGGTCAGCACATTGATATTGGCACTCTCATACCGGGCTTCACGTCGCGAAAGGATGGCGGTGATCTTCTCCTCAATCTCCTCACGTGAGAGCTTCCGGTCGTTTTCTCCCTTCAGCAGCGGGCGGTCACTTTTGTGGCAGAGTCTTCTTGCGAGCGTTTTCGGGGATGATTTCAGGTAGACCAGAGTTCCTGACTCCCTGACAAGTTCCCAGGATCGTTCGTTTTCAAGTACACCGCCTCCGAGCGAAATGACCAGATTGGTTCGATTGACAACTTCCTGCAGTGCTTGCAGTTCAAGCTCCCTGAAGCAGGCTTCACCCTCTTCGGCAAAAATCCGGGTAATGGCTTTGCCTGCGCGTTTTTCGATAGTCTGATCGAGGTCAACAAACTCATAGCCGAGCGAATTGGCAAGGAGTGGCCCTATGGTGGATTTTCCTGAACCACTGAACCCGGTTAAAAAAATGAGTGTGTAGTTTTTTGTCACGCTTTAGGCTCTGTTACAGCGGTTGCCCCTTGAATCATTCAAACAAAAAAGAAAATAAACAAAATCCGAAGCTGCCGTTTGATCGTTGCGGCAAATATAGAAAAAAAATGGCATAAAGTGTTCGTGCTGCCATCGTGTGAGCTGTCGTTGGCATATGCATAAACTGATAGCTGTACCTCATTCTCTTTTTTAATACATTGAAAAAATTGCCTCTTTACCAAAACAGCAGTCAGTTGCGACAACTCATGCAGAAGCTCTGTATTATCAAGGCCGGTTCAACATTTTCCTCAACCCTTGAGAGACTCGGTGATTTTGAGGAGTGGATCATAAATGCGCTTGGCGCGATTCCGCTTTCCGTGGAAGTTATTGATGCAAGGGAGGGGGGCGCTCTGCCTTCTCCTGATGCTTGCGGCGGTGTGATTGTAACCGGATCACACGCTATGGTCACCGATAATCTGGCGTGGAGCCTCGGTATAGAGTCATGGATTCCTCTGCTTGTAGAAGCCGCAGTCCCTTTTCTCGGTATCTGTTACGGCCATCAGCTCCTTGGTCGTGCCATGGGCGGAGAGGTCGGTTATCACCCCCTCGGCAGGGAGATCGGTACGGTTGCAATTACGCTTGCTGCTGAGGCTGTCCATGATCCGCTTTTCAATGCTCTGCCTGATCGTTTTGCGGCCCATGCCACGCATGCGCAAAGTGTGCTGACCCTGCCGCCGGGCGCAGTAACCCTTGCCTCAAGTCTGCACGATCCCGTTCATGCATTCCGGGTCGGAAGTGCGGCCTGGGGCGTACAGTTTCATCCGGAATACAGCGCCGCAGTCATGCAGGCATATATTTCCGCCCAGGGGGAGAGCCTGAGGCAATCGGGGCGAAGTGTCGGGAATCTGCTGAAAGATGCTGTGGATACTCCCCACGCCCGAAAGGTGCTCACCAATTTTGGCACACTGGTATATAATCACTGCCGGGCAGCTTCATTAACCACAACAACGGGGTGATTATGAAAAGCTTCATATATACCACTCTTGCAGCTCTTGTTTTCCTGTTCATTTTCTCCCCGGCTTTTTGTGTTGAGCGTGCCGTCGGGACCGGTCAACCGCCGCTTTCCTACGCAATGAAGGTTGTTGAAAAGAGCCGCAGTAAGGGAGCAGGGACGGAGGAGTATCCTACATACTGCCGCGTCCGCTATCCTCACTTCTCCGGCGGAGTGAAGGCTGATCTGATCAACCGTGCGGTTCACTCCTACGTTGCAGACAGCACCGCTCTCAGCCTTGAAGGCGCAAAGGGCAAGGATATCTCCGTTGAAGTTCTGGCTGAAGCGTTTCTGCGAAGCTATGAAGCCTTCAGAAAAGAGCGCGCTGACGAAATCCCCTGGCAGTTTGATCTTGCAGGTGCAGTGCTTCTCAACCGTTCCGGAATTGTGACCATTGATATCTCCTTTTACTCCTTTACCGGCGGCGCTCACGGTATGAGCCATACGGCATATCTGGTGTTCGATACCCGGAGCGGCAGGCGTCTTGAACTCAACGACATTTTTTTGCCCGGTTACGAACGCACTCTCAACGAGCTGGTTGAGAGCAGGTTCCGGCAGATGAAGGGACTTTCAAAAACCGACCCGCTTGACGGTGAGGAGGGGGGGCTGGTTGAGAATGTTATTCGTTTCAACAACAACTTTGCCATCACCGACAAGGGGTTGATCTTTCTCTATAATGTCTACGAAATTGCCCCTTACGTTAACGGCCAGACGGAAATCCGGCTCACCTGGAGAGAGTTGAAGGGGCTTCTTCGACCAGGGTTCAGGAGCTTCTGAAGGGCGCCCTGATGCTATAACGAACACCACGCGCTTATTTCCTCTTTTCTCTTTTCGAAATCTCATCCAATGAGATCCCTCTTCACGACTGCGTCGCTCATCGGAATGACCGGGAATAGCCAAATCCCTGCCATATTTACGGTATTGTTATGGTATATGCTTGCATTTTATGACGATAGAGGGGTTTATTAGCCTTTGTCAATCGATGCGGAGCTGAATATTCAGTGAGCAGGATGAGGATCAGGTTTCTGAAACGAGGTTGACCTTGAATGACAACAAAAAAGGGTTTGCCACCGGGGTGCAATC
This sequence comes from Chlorobium sp. KB01, assembly GCF_001975465.1. Lineage (NCBI taxonomy): Bacteria > Pseudomonadati > Chlorobiota > Chlorobiia > Chlorobiales > Chlorobiaceae > Chlorobium > Chlorobium sp. KB01. The sequence continues at coordinate 977 of NZ_MPJE01000053.1, read as the reverse complement.
CATACCATATTCAGGGTATTTTTATGGTATATGCTTGCAGATAAATGAGATAATGGGTTATTTGTTCACAATTGTTAACGAAACAGAACGACTGATGAACACATTTTCTTTAACACCATACGGTACTGCAGGTTCATCAGGCAACTGTTGTTGTCTCACCGGAGGGAGAGTGCTGTACACTACCGGATTTTTGATTTAGCGTACCTGTTCATCGGGAGCAAAAGTGGAAAACCGGCCGTCAGCATCAGTGACGGCTTTTTTTATTGGAATTTTTAACGTGAACCATAATCCCAAACAAATCAAATAACAACAAAGGGAGTAAAAAAAATGAAAAAAATGTTATCTCTTGCCGCCATGTTTGCTGTACTGTCGTACGCATCACCGGCATCGGCAGAACTGAAGATAAGCGGTGACGCTGCAACCCGTTTGAGAGACGACTTCGGCAAGGCCAAAACAGCCGCCGGCGTCACAACCAATACGCAGGACCAGTATTTCCAGTATCGTGTTCGACTGAAACCCTCTGCCGATCTCGGTGATGGTTACTTCTTCAAGGGCTTGATTCAGAACGAAGGGGTTGCCGGTGGCTGGCAGACCATTGCCGCATCCAATACCGAGCGCAACAGCCTTGAGGTTTCACAGTTCTACTTTGGCCGCAACCTTGAAAACAGCCATTACTCACTTGGTCGTCTTCCGCTTGGAAGCCTTGATAACCCGATTCTTGATCTGACCCTTTACGCAATCCCTGGTACCGGACCACAGGGTTCAAAATTGTATGCGGTTGATACTCCGATCTCCACAAACCACTTCGACCGCCTTTTTGGATTCAACTACGGGGTTAAGCTCGGTGGCGGTGAACTGAACGCTGTACTTGTCAACTTTGACAACCTCTCATCGACGGCTACGGTAAATAAGGGGCTGTTGAATCGCTATAGGACACATTCCTCGAAGCTCTGCTTCGCGAAGGAATTCTTAAACAT
>NZ_MPJE01000052.1:0-24284 GCF_001975465.1 Chlorobium sp. KB01 | reverse complement strand
CGGACAAAGTTGATTGATTTTTTTTAAAATAATGCGACATCTTTGTTGACATATTCCGTGTGGGATACTTTATTCCCATAAAAAAACCAATTAGGATACTCATCCGATGCATATCGGGTCAAATGTTTCCCAAGCTACAGAGTCATCCCCCCAAACAAAGCCAACTGCTGCCCTGAAACTATCGACTTGAAGTCAGGAATCAATGCAGCGATTTCCGCAGCATCAACATTTGCCAGTTCTCCGGGTTCAAGCTTGCGAAGTCCTCCTCCATAAACCCTACCCTCTCCCATAAGCTGCTCGGGAGTAATCCGGTTCAGCATCTCCCAGATTTTGCGAAGAAGTGTTGCATCCTGCTCTATCGCTTTTGCCAGCAGCGGTTTCGGGTACATTGCGAGGTAGACGTTAGCTACCGTTGCAGAGGAGTTGTTCAGGATAAAGCGAAACGGCCGACCGCTTTTGGTGTTGCTCCGCCCAAGGTAGGTGCAGACAAACGGTGCTGGCAGGCGATTTTCCTGGGAATACCACGGCGAACGATGGCCACATAGATAGCGCTCATGAATTCCCCGCTCTTTACCCTCCTGTAGATAGGCATACAGCTCCGGATAACTTTCGAGGATTCTCTCTTCAGAAAGCCTGGTGTCAAGAAGAAAAAGCTGCCGGTCAAGCAGAGGCAAGCCATTTGCGTCTGCCTGGACTTCATTTTCCGTCAAATAGCGAGGACTCGGAAGAATCGGACGAAAAGCCACCAAAGGAAGATTTCTTGACTTTATCTCATTCAGGCAGAGTATAAAAAAATCATTATCACCTGTAGCTATACCGCGTCGGATATAAAAAAAATCAGATATGACAGCTTTAGACCGCTTCTGCCGAATATCGGATTGAGGAAAACGACTCCATTTAGCCTCATGGGCAAGTTCATTTTTTGAAACTTCACGGCTATAGCGAGGTTCAAGCAAAGTACCGCCGTATGTAAAGGTAACTGTATGCTCATCGGGTGGGGGCTCATTTTTAAACCAGACAACGGCAGAAGAGACAAGCGCATCGGTAAACTGAACATCATCAGGATCAAACCGGTGAATTTTCAGCAGTGTTACCTTTTTAAGCAGATAATGCTTTATGGCTTTACCATAGTTCACGTCCATGAATTCACTCGGAATAAGCCATCCGGCTACACACCCTTCAGCCATCCACGGATGTGACAGCCCGATAAAATGACAATAGAGCCCGGCAAGCCCACTGAGTTTCATACCGCTTGCCTGTGAGGTGCGTGCCTGAAGCCGCACTTTATCATCATTTTGCAGGTGATGATGTCGCACGTAGGGAGGATTACAGATAACCAGATTGAATTGCCCGTTCGGCTCTTCTGTGGTAAAATCAGTGAGTTTGATTGTGAAGTCCGATTCCCTCCAGATACGAGACGCCGGTTCCCCGTAATGTGGATCTATTTCAAAACCAACAGCTCCGGTTATCTGATTTTCAGCAAACACTTCACGAAATGCCGAAAAAAAGGATCCGGTACCAACGGCAGGGTCAAGAAAACGGATCTTCTTTTCTTCCGGGACAAGGATCAACGCATACGCAAGGATATCGAACGCAAGTGCGGTCGGTGTTGCAAATTGGCCGAGTCGGTTTCTTTCCGCCTGGGTTTTCCTCGCATCAAGCTCACTCTGAAGCTTGATGCGAGCGGCTTCAAATCCTTCATGTATACCAATCATAGTCATATCCCGAAAAGTGCCATATCATCAATGCGGTGTTCCCATACCCAGTCAAGTCCTTCTGCCGCCTCATAACCAAGATATCCGGTATCGAAATAACCACAGAGAAAAAGATTGAATCGTACCTTGTTGCCATAGTTGCTCCGAAGCTGGCTCATCTTGACAGCTTCTTCCTTTCGGCGTTTGTTCGTGTTCGTAAAATCACCCGCTGATTTTGCCTCAAAAAAGAGCGGAAGTGAGTTTTTCCTGGCTGATTTTGGCATAATGACTGCGTCAACAGGAATATTGACACTTTTAACACCTCCCTCAAGCTTGACAGGTACATTCATACGAAAAGAAAACGTCCCGACAGGCATTGAATCAAAACGAACACTCTCTCCGCTCAGAATCTGCCGGTACCCACGAGCTTCAAGCCAGCTCTTTATTGCCGCAAGCTGGCGTTTTTCCTGCGCATTGCGAATAATCGGATTGGCAACTGCGCCACAAAGGCGGTCTGCCACAATGGTTGCTGCCCGGTGAATTTCGTCATCGCTGGCCGGTTTTTTACGCACTAACCAGATAAATATGTCCGGGTCCCTCATTTTTTCAAGAACAGCTACTATCCTGCCGAGTTCAAGTTCCAGAAGCGCTGAAGAGGTACGGGAAGGGAGCTGTTTTTTTTCCAGACTTTTGACCAGATTTGCAGAAACTCCGGAAAGGCCAATAAGACGGTCCACGGCAAGAGGTGGACAGGTGGACATGCGAAGTGTTGGCAGAATTTCCGGATGCTCACAAATCATTGACGAAGAGATTTGCGTCATGTTTCCGGTTGAACGGAGAGCTGCCTCGACATCTTTCGTTGCCAGAATTCGAGTTGACCGAAAAGCCTCCGGAGCAAAATTCATGAACCAGTCATTGTACATGTCAACCGATTTGGCAACATCGGCTTTCCATCGCGCTGGTTTATCGAGGTTTACTGCCATGGCTGTTCTTGCTCAATGGGAAAATGTGAATGTTTCTGATTTGACAGGCACGAGTCAGACAATACGTTAAAGATAACAGATTCATCAAACAAAACCCCCTGCCTGCTTACCCTGCACCCGAAATCCGACCGTAATGTATTATTCCCTGCATTTCATTTTTTTGGGCATGCACAACCTCTTCAAATCACTCCCCGCACCTGAAATAATCACCCCAAAAAGGCTATTTGGCAAAAATAAACACACAAATCAACATTATTGTCTGATTTATTACTATATTTTATCATATAGACCTGATTTATTTAGTGTAAAAAGGTAGATTGCCTAAATAAACACAATTACCACACCTCACTTTTTCCGACGTGACCTGTTGACTGAATAAAGGACTCTTATGCATACATCCGGCTCCATACCATCAAAATCCGGCATCAGACCCTGGATTATCGATACAACCCTGAGGGATGGGGAACAGGCTCCGGGTGTAGTATTCAGCAGTGCGGAAAAAATGGAAATTGCCCTGGAGCTGGCAGATACCGGAGTCAACGAACTTGAGGTAGGGTACCCTGCTATCAGTGAAGAGGAGCGCCAAAGCATCAGAAAGATAGTTGCCCGGCAGCTTCCGCTTCGTCTTTCATCCTGGGCAAGGGCAAAATGGCAGGATATTGAGGATGCATGCCGTTGCGGTACTGAAGGTGTACATATCAGTTTTCCGGTTTCAGCGCTCTACCTTCAGCTCATGGAAAAGGATTATGCATGGGTACAGCAGCAGTTGCATGAACTCGTTCCGAGAGCAAAAAAATATTTCAACTATGTCACTGTAGGCGCTCAGGATGCAACAAGGGCGGAGCCTGAACTGCTGAAACAGTTTGTTCTCGATGCCGATGCATGCGGCGCAGACCGGATACGGATTGCCGATACGGTCGGAATAGCCAATCCGGTATCGGTTATGGCGCTTGTCGGACTCCTGAAATCAGCCAGTCCGGCGGCACTTGAATTTCATGCACACAATGATCTCGGAATGGCCACAGCCAATGCATTTACCGCTCTCGAAGCCGGATGCAGTGCCGTCAGTGTTTCGGTCACCGGACTCGGGGAGCGGGCGGGAAATGCTGCACTTGAAGAGCTGAGTGTAGCGCTTGAACTCTCCGGAAAGTATGATACCCGTATTGATATGACAAAGCTTTCTCGACTCTGCGCAACCGTCAGCAAAGCATCAGGAAGAGTGATTCAGGATCAGAAACCGGTTGTCGGAAAGTCCGCGTTTCAGCATGAATCGGGCATTCACTGCGCTGCTCTTCTGAAGCATCCACTCTCCTACCAGCCGTTTCTCCCTGATCAGGTTGGCAGGGAACATCACGAGCTGGTGATCGGAAAACACTCTGGCAGCGCTGCCCTGCAGCACTATTTTTCAGGTAAAGGGCTTGTGATAACCAGAAACGAAGCCAATCATCTGCTTCCGATTGTCCGGACAACAGCAAATGAAAAGAAAAGAGCTCTGAAAGCACATGAGCTTGAGAGGATTTACAGCACGTTAGCAGTAAAACAGTAATATTCAGACCAGAGCGACTATGCTTATAGCCCAGGAACAGGATCACAGCAGCATCAGCCTGCTTGCCGAAGTGAGCAGAACCATCACCAATGAGAATGATATCAACAAGGTGCTGCGGCTTGTTCTCTTCATCATGTCCGAGCACATGGATATGCTCCGCGGAATGATTACCATTCTTAACCGCGAAACGGGCGAAATTGTGATCAATGAATCATTCGGACTGACAACAGAAGAGAAAGAGCGAGGCCGCTACCGCATTGGTGAAGGCATCATCGGACAGGTTGTCAAAACCGGTAAAACCGTCATTGTTCCAAGTATCAATAATGAGCCGCTCTTTCTGGATCGTACCCGCTCCCGGACAAAAGCAAAAAAAGAGAGCCTCTGCTTTATCTGTATTCCGATAAAAACGGGCACGGAAATCATAGGAACCCTGAGCGCGGATCGACAGATTGAACAGGAACCGTCACGGGAAAAATCAAAAAAATCAAAAGTCGGCGAAGAGCGTATCGATTTGCTTCAGCACTATGTTGATCAGCTCTCCATTATTGCCTCCATGATATCACAGGCTGTTCGTCTCAAGCAGCTTGCACATGAAGAGAACTCAAAAAACACAGCAGTAGTCACCGGCAACGGAAAGCTTCCTCTCCCGAAGCGCCAAAAGGAGGAGCATGAGGAGGAGAGTATATCAGAAGCCGAACGCCCGGCAAATATCATCGGCAACACCAAACCGATCATCGCGCTATTCAAAATGATCGAAAAAATTGCAAAAACCAACGCAACGACCATTGTGCTTGGAGAGAGCGGTGTAGGTAAAGAGCTTGTAGCAAGTGCCATTCACTTCAAGAGCCGCCGGTCGGATAAACCGTTCATCAAATTCAACTGTGCTGCACTGCCGGAGAGCATTGTTGAAAGCGAGCTGTTCGGACACGAAAAAGGCGCCTTCACCGGAGCATCGGCTACCCGGCACGGCAGGTTCGAACTCGCACATACCGGAACCATCTTTCTTGATGAGGTTGGAGAGCTGAGTCTGCCGATTCAGGCAAAGCTTTTGAGAATCATACAGGAGAAGGAGTTTGAGCGGGTAGGCGGATCAAAAACCATCAAGGTTGATGTCCGGGTGATAGCCGCAACCAACCGCAATCTTGAAGAGCTGATCCGCAAGGGGCTCTTTCGCGAAGATCTCTACTACCGGCTGAATATATTCCCGATTACCGTTCCCCCGCTCAGGGAGCGCAAAACCGATATTCTGCTGCTTGCCGATTATTTTGTCGAAAAATACAATACGGCCAACCATAAAGGGGTAAGGAGAATTTCGACAACATCGATCGACATGCTCATGCGCTATCACTGGCCGGGGAACGTCCGCGAACTTGAAAACTGCATTGAACGGGCAGTAATCCTGAGCGAAGACAATGTCATTCATGGCTACCATCTTCCCCCGACGCTCCAGACTGCCGAATCCAGCGGAACACCCTATACAGGATCCCTCCAGCAGAAGCTTGACGCGATTGAAAAAGAGATGATCATGGAGGCGCTCAAACGTACCAAGGGAAATATGTCACGTGCGGCTATGCAACTCGGGCTTTCAGACCGGATTATGGGGCTGCGTATAAAAAAATTCGAAATCGACTACCGGAAATTCCGGATGTAGCGCTTCCGCCTCATATCCTTCTGAACGAGTTGGTATCGTGGAATATATTGCATAATTGCTCTTTGTGCTATAAATTTCACCGGTAGTATACAACGATCACCTACGACAGGGCAACCCCGTCTCTATTCTATCGAAGCGGCTTGTCGGCAGACAGCAACGGGGTCAAGAGAAGTTCCGGCAGAACCGGTTTGGAATCCGGTGATGTTTAGGGAATTTCAACAACCACCCGCTATATTCTCCATAGCAGAAACCCTGAAGCTTCCGCCCCGCCATAAGAGCGGTTTGCAGAGTACTGCATCAGCAAAAGCAGTATTGAAAAGGTTTTGGAACGTAATAAAGAGACCATGAACCCCATTCCGAAAAACAGCACATCCGGCAATCAACTCACCCTTGAGATGGTTGATTTCAGACCCGAATGGCAATTTGAGGAGCATCAAACGGGTGTGTTCTACAAAAACGGGGTCATCCCCGGTCAACTCTTTCTCACACTGCTTGGTGGAGATATTCAGCCTGAAAGTGCCAAAAAAGCACTTGCCGTGCTTGAAAACCTCTTTAAAAGCGGCGTAATCACCAACAGTGACTATATCAGAATCGCCGATTACTCAGCCGTTTCACGTGCACCGATCAGCACGAGAATGATCTATGCCAATGAACTGAACCGACTGAACAGTGAATATCATTGCAAACCGGTTATCACCTATATCTGCGGGGCTTCCCTTCTTCTTAAAACCATGCTGCGCCTTTTTGCATCCTATGTAAAACAGCAGTTCATTTTTGTACCGACACTTGCGGATGCCTTTACGCTGATAAACGCCAGAAGGGAGAAAATCCGTTCAGAAAAACCGCAGCAGGTACGTATTACAACAGAGGATATCGAGCACTTTGCAGCCATGTGCGGTCATATCCTCTTTGACGAGTTCTATACGGTTGATGAAAAACAGAATATCGTCTCTCCGGACCATCCTCTTCATGAACTTTATACCATTATCTCCCTGCTGAACAATGATCTCAGGGAACTAAAAAAGACAGAAAAGGAACAGAAAGAGAAAATCAATGAATCCCTTGAAAATGCACGCATACTGAACAAAAAACTCTCCGAGAAGAAGAAGAGTCTGGAGGACAAGGAACAGATCCAGCGCATTCTGATTGAAAGCCTGAAAAAATCCAGAGTAGAAGCTGAAATTGCAAACCGGGCAAAAAGTGAGTTCCTGGCCAATATGTCACATGAAATCAGAACGCCACTGCATGCTGTAGTCGGAATGACAGAGCTGCTGCTCGATACCCCACTCAACTCCACCCAGCGGCACTATACGGACACCATACAGGCCAGTACAAAACAGCTCCATCAATTGATCAATGATATTCTCGATTTCACCAAAATCGAATCGGGACAGCTTGACAAGGTAAAATCGCCGTTCAATCTTCGTGCCCTTTTTGCTGAACTCTCCTCCATTTTGACTGGCAACGCAGAAAAAGCCGGCCTGCAGTTAAGCTTTATCATTCCCGAATCAGTTGCAGGAGATCTGATCGGTTACCCGATCTATCTGAAGCAGGCACTCATCAATCTGATACAGAATGCCATCAAGTTCACCTACAAGGGGGGTATTGTTGTCCAGGTTGCAACCGAATCCGAAACTCCCGGTGAGATCACACTCCGAATATCGGTCAAGGACACAGGGATCGGAATCCCTGATGAGAAAAAAGAGCTGGTGTTCCAGCGGTTTACCCAATTGGACTCTTCGGCAACAAGAAAAGCGGGTGGAGCGGGACTCGGCCTGGCCATTTCCACACAACTTGTCGAGTTTATGGGCGGCAAGCTGAATCTCAACAGCCGGAAAAATGAAGGCTCCGAGTTCTGGTTTGTTATCTCTTTTCTGAAACCAGTCGAAAACAATACAATTCAGGAGAGTGAATCCGGCAAAACTCAGCACTCCACACCTGTTTTGCCAAACCGGAACACCTCGACAGCAAACACCCGTATTCTGCTGGTTGAAGACAATATCATCAACCAGCAGGTTGCCGTTGCCATGCTGGCCAAGCTCGCTATTCATGCAGATATTGCAGCAAATGGGTTAGAAGCAATTGATGCCCTGAAAACAAAGCCTTATGCACTGGTGATCATGGACCTGCAGATGCCTCTCATGGGGGGGATTGATGCTGCAAAAAAGATAAGAAACACCGGTACAGGAGTTATGAATGCCGATATTCCGATTATTGCCATGACCGCGAATGCAACGCAGGAGGACAAAATAAACTGTCAGAATGCGGGTATGAATGACTTTATCACGAAGCCTTTTGTCATCAAAAACCTTCGTGACATGCTGGAGAAGTGGATCCCGAGTGTTCAGGATATCGCGGAATAGATTTATAAACGAGCCCTTTACTTTGGCATTCCGGCAATATGCAGATCAATAATGCCGATCTCCTGCTGACTCAGCCTGAACTCCCCCGCACCGATTATCCCCTCAACCTGGGAGGCATTGCGACCTCCGACTATTGCTCCGCTAACCGCCGGGTTTCGCAGGGTCCACGCTATGGCCACCTCTCCCGGCGAAAGTTTATGGGGAGCACCGATACGCTTGAGCAGTTCGACCAGTTCGAGATTGGCCGATAAACGAGGCTCCTGAAACTCCTTGTTCTGGCGACGCCAGTCATCCACTGAAAATTGTGCTGCACGTTCACGGGTCATGGCTCCGGTCAGCATGCCGGAAAGCATCGGTGAATAGACAATAACTCCGATGTTATGCTCCAGGCAAAACGGAAGAAGTTCAACTTCAGCGGCGGGTCGAAGCATTGAGTATGGCGGCTGAACTGAAGCTGCCGGTGCAATAGCCATAACCCGCTGCAATTGAGCAACTGAAAAGTTGGAAACACCGATATGACGAACCAGACCCTCCTCCCTGAGGCGGGCCATCTCCTGCCAACCCGCTTCCATATCAGCCTCCGGATTCGGCCAGTGGAGCTGATAAAGGTCAATGGCATCAACCTGCAACCGCTTCAGGCTCGCTTCACACTCACGCCGTATTGATTCAGGTTTGAGATTATTGGTGATCTGACGCTGCTCATTCCATACAAGAGAGCATTTGGTAAAAATATAGGGTTTGTGCTTCATACCGGCGACAGCCCTTGCAACCAGCTCCTCCGAATGTCCAAGTCCGTAAACCGCAGCCGTATCAATCCAGTTGACACCCAGCTCAACCGCACGCTGAATTGCCTCCACAGCATCGCCGTCATCCTGCTCACCCCAGCTATAAGCCCATCCACCGCCACCAATAGCCCAGCTTCCGAAGCCGATGGGAGTAATGCGCATATCCGTATTGCCAAGCACTCTTTTATGCATCATATCATGTAGTAAATTTAACCTCCGAACTATTCCCCGGTCACTTCCCGCAGCAGGAGCTATCCGACCCCTCAGAACCTTGATAGCATCCGCACGCACAATTTTTAATATGCAGTGTACCAATGTCAAGTCGGGCAATTCTGGCTTTTCCGATAACGAGTCTGCCGATAGCCAGTGCTCCGACAGCAAGTGCACCAACAGAAAGCGCTCCCAAAGCAAAGAGGCCGAATGTGGTCACAGGTGAGGAGGTGCAAGCGACCTGCTTGAGGGGTTCAGCTGTTTGCGATTGCGAAATGGAACCGGAATCACTGCAACAAAATTTTGCGCCTCTCACTCCTTTGATGCCGGGATTGAGATGACGATGCAAAAATGATTTCATGAGCAACGATAAATTTAAGTGCATAACCACCACGTAAAAAGAGGACAGTACTATCATAACGCCTTTGAAAAGAAAATCCGCTCCCCTCTTTATAAAAAAAATAATTTTCCCTCCATCCACCCATACTCCTCAGGAATTCACGGCCGTGATGAACGTACCGGCAAATCCCCAACCGGAATTCAGGTCGTCATAGCGGCAATACAGCATCTTCTCGAAACGCAAAAACATACATTTCTGTATTTTTTATCTGGAATCAAGCATCCGGACTCCGCAACCACCTCAAGGCTTGGCGCCTCTTGCATCAACACGCTTTGATTGCCTTTTGGGATCAAAATGTCCCCGTCTGATGAAAAATCAGGACAGAGTAGTCGACGCCATTTCCGGTAAGCACAAAAAAACTACACTTTCCGCTGCATTTCATACAATTTTGCAGGTTTTCGGATTTTCATACATAATTGTATGCATTTCCAGCCCAAGAAAAGAGCTGCTAACTTATAATTTACAATGCTTTAAAAGAAAATCACCTTCACAGAAAACCCCGAAACCCTCTCTCTGTGCGGAGTTATGAGCGGCCCTGTTCCCGCGCTTCAACCATTCCGATAAAAACACGAAGTCTGGCACGCATATTGCTCAATAAGATCATAACTATTCAGGATTACTCGCCATTAACCCTGAATATCTTACGAAGAAGGCAGCTATAACCTTAAATGTTACAAACATGAGAAAAGTCGCTATTTACGGAAAAGGTGGCATCGGCAAGTCAACCACAACACAGAATACGGTTGCCGGTCTGGCTGAAATGGGAAAAAATGTCATGGTTATCGGTTGTGATCCGAAAGCTGACTCAACCCGTCTGCTCCTCGGTGGACTTCAGCAGAAAACAGTGCTCGATACGCTTCGCGAGGAGGGTGAAGAGGTCGAACTTGAAGATATCATCAAAGAGGGATACAGAAATACCCGCTGCACCGAATCCGGAGGTCCTGAGCCTGGTGTTGGCTGTGCTGGTCGCGGTATCATCACCTCGGTTAACCTGCTTGAGCAGCTTGGCGCTTTCGATGATGAATGGAATCTCGACTATGTGTTCTACGATGTTCTCGGTGACGTTGTCTGCGGTGGATTTGCCATGCCGATCCGTGACGGAAAAGCTGAAGAGATCTACATCGTCTGTTCCGGTGAGATGATGGCCATGTATGCTGCCAACAACATCTGTAAAGGTATCCTGAAATATGCTGATACCGGTGGAGTACGTCTTGGCGGTCTTATCTGCAACAGCCGTAATGTTGACAACGAACGCCAGATGATTGAAGAGCTTGCAAGGCGGATTGGTACCCAGATGATCCACTTTGTACCCCGCAACAACTTTGTGCAGAGGGCAGAAATCAACCGCAAGACGGTTATCGAATACGATCCGACCCACGCACAGGCTGACGAGTACCGCGCTCTTGCGACAAAGATTAACGAAAACGAGATGTTTGTCATTCCCAAGCCGCTTGAAATCGAAGAGCTTGAAGCGCTTCTCATTGAATTTGGTATCGCTAACTAATAAATACGGAGTACACACACATGTTAATGATCAGAACAATCGTCAGGCCGGAAAAGGTACATCAGGTTATGCAGGGGCTGCTTGAAGCAGGCTTCCCGGCGGTCACAAAAATCTCGGTTGTCGGACGAGGAAAGCAGCGCGGACTTCGTGTCGGTGATGTTGTCTATGATGAAATCCCCAAGGAGATGCTGATTGTGGTGGTTCCGGATAATGACAAGGATTTCGTGATCCGGGCCATCATCGAGAATGCAAAGTCAAGCGGTGAAGGAAAATTCGGTGACGGTAAAATCTTTATTTCAAGTGTCGAAGAGGTCTACACCATCAGCAGCGGTGAAAAAGAGACCGAACCGTTGCTCGCAACAGAAAAGGAGGCCTGATGAAAGAGATTATTTCAGTAATCCGGATCAACAAGGTAAATGAAACCAAAAAGGCGCTTATCGATGCAGGCATCCCGGCATTCACCGCAACCGGAAGGGTTATGGGACGGGGAAAAGGCCAGGTTCATTTCGACATTCTCAAGGGAGCCGAAGCAGGACATCCGGAGGCAATCGCTCAGCTTGGCGGTGCACCGAGGCTGGTGGCAAAAAGAATTCTGACCATCGTCGTTCCTGATGAGTTGTGCAGCATGGCAATTGAGACCATCATCAAGACCAACCAGACCGGCAATCCCGGTGACGGAAAAATCTTTGTGACACCGATTGTCGAAACAATAAGAGTCAGAACCGGTGAAGCAGGCGATGAAGCGCTGAATTAATGCAGAACATTTAACAGGTGTAAAAGGAGAGAGTTACATGGAGGCGAACACACATTTTCCGGATCCTTCCCAGGTTAGGGAGGAGCTGATACAAAGATATCCGACCAAGGTCGCAAAAAAGCGGGCAAAGTCGATTATTGTTAACGATCCTCAAATCATTCCGGAAGTACAGGCCAACGTCCGTACCGTTCCGGGAATCATCACACAGCGCGGCTGTTCCTATGCCGGTTGTAAAGGTGTGGTACTCGGACCTACCCGTGATATCGTCAACATCGTTCACGGCCCGATCGGGTGCAGTTTTTATGCATGGATGACCCGCCGTAACCAGACGAAGCCAGAGTCATTGGAGGATGCCAACTTCATTCCCTACTGTTTTTCAACTGACATGCAGGAGGAGAATATCGTTTTTGGTGGTGAAAAAAAGCTGAAACAGGCTATCCAGGAGGCTTATGACCTCTTTCATCCGAAATCCATCGCTATTTTTTCAACCTGTCCGGTTGGTCTGATCGGTGATGACGTTCATGCAGCTTCGAAAGAGATGAAGGAAAAACTCGGTGACTGTAATGTTTTCGGTTTCAGTTGTGAAGGGTACAGGGGCGTCAGCCAGTCTGCCGGCCACCACATAGCCAACAATGGTGTTTTCAAGCACATGGTTGGACGCGACAACACCCCGAGTGAAGGAAAGTTCAAGCTGAACCTTCTGGGCGAATACAACATTGGCGGTGATGCTTTTGAAATCGAGCGCATTTTCGAGAAAGCCGGCCTGACCCTCATCTCGTCCTTCAGCGGCAACTCCACGGTGAAGCAGCTTGAAAACTCACACATGGCTGATCTTAACGTCATCCAGTGCCACCGCTCAATCAACTACATGGGCGACATGATGGAGACCAAGTATGGAATTCCGTGGATGAAGGTCAGTTTTGTCGGTGCCGAATCATCAGCAAAGTCATTGAGGAAAATTGCCGAGTACTTTGGTGATGAAGAGCTCAAGGCAAGGGTTGAAGCGGTAATTGCCGAAGAGATGCCGAAGGTAAAGGCGATCATCGATGAAATCCTGCCAAGAACAAAGGGAAAGACAGCCATGCTCTTTGTCGGCGGTTCAAGAGCACACCACTACCAGGATCTCTTTACCGAACTTGGCATGACAACCGTTGCTGCGGGTTATGAATTTGCACACCGTGATGACTATGAAGGCCGCGAGGTGCTGCCAAACATCAAGATCGATGCCGACAGCAAGAATATCGAGGAGCTGAAGGTGGTAGCTGATCCGGAGCTCTACAACCCGAGAAAGACCGAAGCGGAACTTGAAGCTCTCAAGGAGAAGGGTCTTGAGATCAATGGCTACGAAGGAATGATGAAGCAGATGACCAAAAAGTCACTGGTTGTTGATGACCTGAGCCATTATGAGTCTGAAAAGCTGATCGAGATCTACAAGCCCGATGTCTTCTGCGCAGGTATCAAGGAGAAGTATGTGGTACAGAAGATGGGTGTTCCGTTGAAGCAGCTTCACAGCTACGACTACGGCGGGCCATATACAGGCTTTGAGGGTGCAGTGAACTTCTATAAAGATATCGATCGCATGGTGAACAACCCGGTATGGAAGCTGATCAAGGCTCCATGGGAAAAAGCCGGAAACGGTGCAGCGCTCGAAGCCAGTTACGTTACACAGTAATCAGGAAAACGGAGATTATTCCATTATGCTACTAAGACATACCACAAAAGAGGTTAAAGAGCGTGAAGGGTTGACAATCAACCCGGCAAAAACCTGCCAGCCGATCGGGGCAATGTATGCCGCACTCGGTGTTCACGGCTGTCTGCCTCACAGCCACGGCTCTCAGGGGTGCTGCTCCTATCACCGGAGCACCCTCACCCGCCACTATAAGGAGCCTGTAATGGCGGCTACCAGTTCTTTTACCGAAGGCGCATCGGTGTTCGGAGGCCAGGCAAACCTGCTGGCTGCCATCGAAACCATCTTTTCGGTCTATGATCCCGATATCATTGCCGTGCACTCGACCTGCCTGAGTGAAACCATCGGTGATGATTTGCAGCAGATCACAAGAAAAGCGAGGGATGACGGCAAAATTCCGGAAGGAAAGCATGTCATTTTTGCCAGCACCCCAAGCTTTATCGGTTCACACGTTACCGGTTATGCAAACATGGTAACCGGCATAGCCGAACAGTTTGCAATTTCAACCGGCAGCAAGAAAAACCAGATCAACATTATTGCCGGGTGGATGGAGCCTTCGGACATGCGTGAAATCAAGCGTCTGTCAAAAGAGCTCGGTGTAAACATTGTGCTCTTCCCTGACACCTCTGACGTGCTTGATGCACCGCAGACCGGAACACATGTTTTCTATCCGAAAGGCGGGACCACTGTTGCCGAGCTTCAGAGCACCGGCGACAGCCTCGCTTCGCTTGCCCTCGGAAGTATCAGTGCTGAACCGGCGGCCATTGCACTGGAAAAGAAGTGCAAGGTGCCGTTTGAAACACTTGACATGCCGATAGGCCTGAGAGCAACAGACCGCTTCATCATGGCGCTCAGCAAGGCCGGAAATGTAACGGTTCCTGATGAGATCACTGCTGACCGGGGACGTCTTGTCGATGTCATTGCCGATATGGAGCAGTACCTCTACGGAAAAAGAGTTGCGCTCTTCGGCGACCCTGACCAGATCATTCCGCTGACCGAGTTCCTGCTCGACCTGAATATGAAGCCGGTTCACATCGTCAGCGGCACACCAGGGCAGCGTTTTGAAAAACAGATGCGCGAGATTCTTGATGAACGCTCACCGGAGACAAACTTCAAAAACGGTATCGGCGCGGACATGTTCCTTCTGCACCAGTGGATGAAGAATGATCCGGTTGACCTGCTGATCGGCAACACCTACGGCAAATACATGGCCCGTGACGAAGATGTTCCGTTCATCCGCTTCGGTTTCCCTATTCTCGACCGTATCGGCCACAGCTACTTCCCGAGTGTCGGGTACAGCGGCGGCCTGAGGCTGGTTGAGAAGATCCTGACCGCCATTCTGGATCGCCAGGACAGGGATGCACTGGAAGAGAAGTTTGAACTGGTGATGTAATCTTCAGCTCCGTGGGAGCGAGATATAGGTAGCGCAGGGTTTCAAACCTGGGTTTATGGGATGCAAACCCCGATTCGTCGGGGATGCTCCCTGTAGTAACATTTTTATCAGGAGTAGCGGCTATGGAACATATTGGTATTCTTGAGGGAAGAGAGAAGCAGGTCTTTGAAAAAAAGATAGGTGCGGAGCTCTCCGACATAGCCTGCGAGACCTCCAGCCTCTCAGGTTCGGTTAGCCAGCGTGCCTGTGTCTTTTGCGGATCACGGGTCGTACTCTATCCAGTGGCCGATGCCATTCATATTGTTCACGGGCCGATAGGGTGTGCCGCATATACCTGGGATATCCGGGGAGCCGTATCATCAGGACCTGAACTGCACCGGTTAAGTTTTTCAACCGACCTGCAGGAGATGGACGTCATCTACGGCGGTGAAAAAAAGCTCTATTTATCACTCATTGAACTGATCGAGCAGTATAAACCGAAAGCTGCATTTATCTATTCGACCTGCATTGTCGGCCTTATCGGTGACGATATCGACGCCGTTTGCAAAAAAGTAGCTGTTGAAACAGGAATTCCGGTTCTGCCGGTACATTCCGAAGGGTTCAAGGGAACCAAAAAAGACGGATATAAGGCCGCCTGCCATGCTCTCATGAAACTGATCGGCACTGGATCCACCGAAGGAATCAGCAAACTGAGCATCAACATTCTCGGTGAATTCAATCTTGCCGGAGAGGCCTGGATTATCAGAAAATATTACGAAAGAATGGGTATCGAGGTTGTCTCCACCCTGACCGGTGACGGGCGAATCGATGCGGTAAAACGTGCACACGGAGCTTCACTCAATGTGGTACAGTGTTCGGGCTCCATGACTTCGCTTGCCAGGGATATGGAGGAGAAATACGGCATCCCCTACATCAGGGTCTCCTACTTCGGAATTGAGGATATGTCAAAATCGCTCTATGATGTTGCACTCCATTTTCCGGAGCATCCGGAGATCATGGAAGCAGCAAAGCAGGTCGTCAGCGAGGAGGTAAAAAAGCTTTACCCTGAACTGCAGAAATTCAAAAAGGCACTGACCGGCAAAAAAGCAGCCATCTATGTCGGCGGCGCGTTTAAAACATTCTCTCTTATCAAAGCCCTGCGTTCAATCGGCATGTCGGTCGTACTTGCCGGTTCCCAGACAGGCAATAAAGATGATTACCGGCGCCTCAAGGAGATGTGCGATGAGGGCACCGTTATTGTGGACGACTCAAACCCGGTTGAGCTCTCGAAATTCATCCTTGAAAAAGAGGCCGACCTGCTTATCGGCGGGATCAAGGAGCGCCCGATCGCCTTCAAGCTCGGTATCGGATTCTGCGATCATAACCATGAGAGAAAAATCCCTCTCGCCGGATTTGTCGGTATGTACAATTTTGCACTGGAGGTCTACCAGTCGGTCATGAGTCCGGTATGGCAGTTCGCTCCACGAAAAGGAGGTAACCGTTGAAACACGCAAAAACAGCAACACAGAATGCCTGCAAGCTCTGCAACCCGCTCGGGGCATGCCTTGCCTTCCGCGGCATAGAGAACTGCGTGCCGTTCCTCCATGGCTCACAGGGGTGCGCGACCTACATTCGCCGTTACCTGATCAGCCACTACAAGGAACCGATTGATATCGCTTCGTCCAACTTCCATGAAGAGAGCGCGGTATTCGGCGGCAGCCATAACCTGCAGGTCGGTCTGAAAAACGTCACCGCGCAGTACAAACCGGAAGTAATCGGCATCGCGACCACCTGCCTGAGCGAGACCATAGGAGATGATGTCCCCATGATCCTGCGGGAGTATACAAAGACTTACAGAAACGGCACTCCCATGCCGATCATGATTCATGCGTCAACTCCAAGCTATCAGGGCAGTCATATTGACGGCTTCCATGCAGCGGTAAGGGCTACGGTTGAGACATTGGCAGAGAAGGGTGAGCGGCAGAACCTCGTCAATATGTTCCCGAATATGGTTTCACCGGCAGATCTGCGCTACCTCAAGGAGATCTTCACTGATTTCAGACTCCCCTGTATGCTCCTTCCTGACTATTCACAGACGATGGATGGCGGACCGTGGGGCGAGTACCACCGCATACCGCCAGGAGGAACTCCGGCAAGCGCTATAGTCAATGCCGGCAGAGCAACCGCAAGCATTGAGTTCACCTCAACACTTGCCGCTTCGAAATCGGCGGCTTGTTATCTCGAAGAGGCTTTTGGTGTGCCGCGTCACCAGCTCTCTCTGCCGATCGGCATCAAGGAGAGCGACAAATTTTTCGAACTGCTCGAAACCCTGACAGAGCAGCCACGTCCGGAAAAATATGAGGATGAACGGCGCCGCCTGGTTGATGCCTATGCTGACGGCCATAAATATGTCTTTGAGAAAAAGGTGATCCTCTACGGCGAGGAGGATCTTGTTGTCGCCATGACCGCATTCCTTCGCGAAATCGGCATGATGCCGGTTCTCTGTGCCTCGGGCGGAAAAAGCGGGCAGCTCAAACAGCGGATCATTGAGCTGATTCCTGACCTGGAGGAACTGGGTATCAAGGTGCGTGAAGGGGTGGACTTTATGGATATAGAGGATGAGGCCAAACTGCTGAAACCGGATTTTCTGATCGGCAACAGTAAAGGCTATACCATGTCACGAAAAAACAATATCCCGCTGCTCAGAATCGGCTTCCCGATTCATGACCGGTTTGGCGGACAGAGAGCGCATCATATCGGGTACAGAGGAACCCAGGAGCTCTTCGACCGGATTGTCAACACCGTTATCGAACAGCGGCAGAATGCTTCATCAATCGGCTATACTTATATGTAAAAGGGAGGAAACCATGACACTGAAAATCGCAAACCACCCCTGTTTCAACGATGCCTCCCGCCACAAGTTCGGGCGTATCCACCTCCCTATTGCACCGAAATGCAATATCCAGTGCAACTACTGCAACCGGAAATTCGATTGCATGAATGAAAACCGCCCTGGTGTCACGAGCAAGATTCTCTCGCCGCAGCAGGCCATGCACTATCTGGATCAGGCAATGATCCTCTCTCCGAACATCGCGGTTGTCGGTATTGCCGGACCCGGAGATCCCTTCGCCAATCCGAACGAGACCATGGAAACCCTTCGTCTCGTAAGGGCAAAATATCCCGAGATGCTGCTCTGTGTGGCAACCAACGGCCTTGACCTGCTGCCTTACATTGATGAACTTGCCGAACTTCAGGTCAGCCATGTAACCATCACCATCAATGCAATCGATCCTGAAATCGGTTCGGAGATCTATGCATGGGTTCGGTACAACAAAAAGATGTACCGCGACATTGACGCGGCAAGAGTGCTTATCGGCAATCAGCTTGAAGCCCTTAAACGGTTGAAGGAAGCCGGTGTCACCGCAAAAGTGAACTCGATCATCATTCCGGGCATCAACGATACCCACGTGATCGAAGTCGCCCGTAAAGTGGCTGAACTGGGTGCTGATATTCTGAACTGCATGCCCTACTACAGCACAACCGAAACCGTTTTTGAAAACATTCCGGAGCCATCGGTGGACATGGTCGCTGAAATCCAGAAAACCACAAGCGAATATCTGCCGCAGATGAAACACTGCTCACGCTGCCGCGCCGACGCAGTCGGTATAATCGGTGAAATCAACAGCGAAGAGATGATGCAGAAACTGGCTGAAGCCGCAGCACTCCCAAAAAATCCGACTGATGTTCGTCCCTTTGTTGCCGTCAGCTCTCTGGAAGGTGTTCTGATCAACCAGCACCTTGGTGAAGCCGAACGCTTTCTCATATACGGAATGGATTATGACAAAAATGAGTGCGTGCTGGTCGATTCAAGAACAGCTCCCCCAACCGGCGGAGGCCAGCAGCGCTGGGAGGAATTGGCCGGTATTCTCAAAGACTGCCGGGCCCTGCTCGTCAATGGAGCAGGAGGCTCACCGACAAAAGTGCTGAACGAGCATGGCATAGAGGTCATGGTGCTGGAAGGGATCATTGAAGAGGCGGTAACAGGAGTCTTTTGCGGCCAGGATCTGAAACACCTCATGAAGAGCAGCCAGATTCACGCCTGCGGAACAAGCTGCAGCGGAACCGGTGGAGGTTGCGGGTAATAATAAAAAGATCAGTCGGATCAGCCAGTTCTGACTGATCCGACTGATCTTAAAAAACAACAAAACACAATCACAATGGACAAACCGAAACATCACATTCTTGTCTGCGCAAGCTTCCGGGCGCAGGGCACCCCTCAGGGAATCTGCCACAAAAAAGAGTCGCTCAGCCTTATCCCCTATATCGAGAGCGAGCTTTCAGACCGC
Organism: Chlorobium sp. KB01; assembly: GCF_001975465.1. Taxonomy (NCBI): domain Bacteria; kingdom Pseudomonadati; phylum Chlorobiota; class Chlorobiia; order Chlorobiales; family Chlorobiaceae; genus Chlorobium; species Chlorobium sp. KB01. The sequence goes on along the minus strand of NZ_MPJE01000052.1, from coordinate 4,989 downwards.
GGCATGACTGACGTAACCGTATCGGCTACCGGATGCCTCAACCTATGCGAAAAAGGGCCGGTACTTGTTGTCTACCCGGAGAGCTTCTGGTATGGTGAAATTGACAGCGAAGGTAAAATCGACGACATTCTTGATGCACTTGAAGAGGGGGAATCCTGCGAAGATCACCTGATCAACTGATTTTGTTCTAACTGTGCTGTCTTTTTTAGCAAAGGCAGCACGCCCCTTTTTTTAAATATCGCTATATTCTGATATACATAACGATAGAGCGCAACGAAGCACGGTCTGTCCCGTTCGTTTTTTACTGCAAACACCTGTTCTTTCTCCATTACACCTTCCCTGCGCTCTCCGGCCGGGATTTATTGATCGCATAATTCTTTACTGATAACCTGTTAAAAACAAGAAAACAATGAACATGACAATGATTCAGGCCATGAAAAAGGTCACCATCCTCTGCTTTGCTTTGCTGACGATGACCGCCCTGACGGCAAAAGCCGGAGAGCTGAACCTCTCTGTTGCCGCCAGTCTTAAAGAGGTCATCAACGAACTGAGTGCCAGCTACACGGCAACACACCCAGGCACGGTGTTTCTGAAAAATTTTGGCCCATCCGGAACACTTGCAGGTCAAATTGAAAATGGCGGGCCTGCCGACCTGTTTATAGCAGCAAATACCGAGTGGATGGATTATTTGAACAACAAAAAACTGGTCGAAGCTTCAACGATAAAGACCTTTGCCTACAACTCACTTGTCTTTACCGGCACCACCAATAAAAAGGTACAGTCAATAAAGTACCTCCCGAAACTCGACAAAATCGGGATCGGCAGCCCGAAAAGTGTTCCGGCCGGTGAGTATGCTACGGCTGCCATAACCAAAGCTGGTATTGCATCTCAACTCACCAACAAGCTCGTCATGGCCAAGGATGTTCGCGAATGCCTTATGTACGCTGAACTCGGAGAGGTCGACGGCTCTTTTGTCTACAAAACCGATGCATTGCTGGCAAAAAAATCGAAACTGCTCTTTACCGTTCCGCAGGCACTCTATCCCCGTGTTGTTTATCCGATGGCGCTGACCAATAAAGCCGCACAGAACAGTGATGCAAAAGCGTTCATTGCTTATCTTCAGGGCAAGGAAGCCAAATCCGTTCTCACCAAATACGGATTTATCCTTAAATAAGAACAATCACCTGGTACTGAACACAGGAACTATTGAAGTTGTACTATTGAGACCATGCAGATGACTCCGGAAGATATAACAGCAATCTGGCTGTCGCTGAAAGTAGCTCTTTCAGCGACAGCGCTCTCTCTGCCTTTCGGCTTTGCTGTCGCATGGCTGCTGGTATTCAAAACATTACGCGGCAAGGTGGTTCTGGAAGTTCTTGTCAACCTCCCGCTCACCCTGCCGCCGGTTGTTATCGGCTATTTTCTCCTGCTGCTTTTCGGTAAAAACGGCTGGGCTGGCAAACTGCTTGCTGAATGGGGAATTGAGTTGATCTTCACCTGGAAGGCCGCCGTTATCGCATCGGCGGTAGTCGGCTTTCCCCTCCTGGTCCGATCGATCCGCCTTGGCATGGAATCGATTGACCGCCAGCTTGTCGACGCTTCCCGGAGTCTTGGCGCCTCCTGGCATGACTCTCTCTTTACCATTATTCTGCCTCTTTCTCTCAGAGGCATTTTCGCCGGAGCCTCCCTGATGTTTGCCCGGAGTCTTGGCGAGTTCGGAGCCACCATCATTATTGCCGGCAATATTCCGGGGCGAACACAAACCATTCCCCTGGCAATCTATGATTACGCCAGTTCACCTTCAGGCAGTGCGATGGCTCTGTCGCTTTGCCTTGTATCGGTCATTATTTCGGTTGCCGTACTCCTGCTGCATGAAATGCTGGGAAAACAGCTCCAGCGGAGTACCGATCAATGAGACTTCGAATTGATGCGGAAAAAAAACTGGGCAGCTTTTCCCTGAAGGTGCATGCCGATGTTTCAGGAGAGCGGATCGGAATTTTCGGCAGCTCCGGCAGCGGAAAATCCACAATAGTCAGCCTTGTTGCCGGGCTGCTGAAACCGGACAGCGGCGAAATTTTCATTGACGATGAGTGCTTTTTCAGCAGCAGCAAAAAAATCGATATCTCCCCTGAAAAGCGGCGCATCGCCATCGTTTTTCAACAAGCGATGCTTTTCCCTCATTTGAGTGTCAAAGCAAACCTTCTGTACGGCTATAAACGATGTCGCCCCGAAAACAGGCGTATCCAGCCGGAATCCCTTATCGAACTCCTTAAGCTTAAACCGCTGCTGAACCGGGGAGTCAAACATCTCTCCGGCGGAGAAAAACAGCGGGTCGCTCTCGGCAGGGCTGTTCTTGCCAACCCCCGCCTTCTGCTCATGGATGAGCCGCTTTCAGCTCTTGATGACCGGCTGCGCTTTCAGATCATTCCCTACCTGAAAAGCGTCAGTGAAGAGCTCAGGATACCCTGCCTCTTTATTTCGCACTCGCTGACAGAGATGCAACTGATGACGGAACAGGTTCTTGTAGTAAGCGCGGGCAGAATTACGGAAACAACGACTCCCGAGCGGCTTGCACGAAACAGGATGGCAGAGAGCCCGAAAGGCTACCTCAATCTGCTGCGTCTTGCCAATCCGGTTCTTCAGAACGGCCTCTATCTATATCGCTGGGGCACCAACAGCCTCTGCATCTCGGATGGAAAACCCGATGAAGAGTCACTTTTTGAGCTCTCTTCCCGTGAGATCATCCTGTTTAAAAACCACCCGGAAGCGATCAGTGCCCGCAATCTTATGGAGTGCAGGGTTACGGAGATGTTCAATTCTGACGGACGAGTCGGTATTGTACTCTCAGCCAGTGGCGAAAAACTGGTTGCGGAAATTGTCAGGGCTGCGGCTGATGAGCTCGATATCACTCCCGGCTCTACCCTTTTTGCCGCAATAAAGGCCTCCTCCTTCAGCCGGCTGTTATGAAACCTGATATTTTACTGTTGCACCCAACAAAATGACAACATGTCCTACCAGCTATTTGAGTCTGATATTGAGCGCTTCCTCGAAGAGGATCTGCCCTATGGTGATCTGACAACGTCACTGCTCGGCATTGGAGCCCTGCAGGGGGAGATAACCTTTACAAGCCGCGAAAAGACAGTCGTCTGCTGCACCGAAGAGGCATCGAGGGTACTTGCACGATGCGGTGCTTCAGTTAACTTCAGTATGAAAAGCGGAAGTTCGGTTCCTGAAGGAACGATAGTTCTCTCTGCAAGCGGGAGTGCAGAAGCACTTCACAGCGGATGGAAAGTCGCCCTCAACATCCTCGAATATGCTTCCGGTATCGCCACCAGAACACGGGAAATAGTCACTCTGGTGCATGAGGTCAATCCCGCGATAGCGGTTGTGACAACCCGGAAATCTTTTCCCGGAACAAAAAAAATCTCACTGAAGGCCATAATGGCCGGAGGAGCACTGCCCCACCGCCTCGGCCTTTCAGAGTCCATCCTTCTCTTTCGCCAGCACACCGAATTTCTTGGGGGTGTTGACCGGTTTCTCCATTCGATGGCAGCACTGAAAGCCAGAGTACCGGAACATAAAATTATTGTTGAGGCTGAAAATCCGGAAGAGGCGCTGAAAGCCGCAATTGCAGGGGCTGATGTGGTTCAGACAGATAAAATTTCACCGGCTGAACTGGGGCTGCTGGTTCCCGAAATCCGAAAACATGCACCAACAGTGAAAATTTCTGCCGCAGGCGGCATCAATAAGAGCAATGCTGCCGATTATGCAGAAAGCGGTGTCGATATTATTGTTCTTTCATCGGTATACTTCGGCACGCCCTCTGACATCGGTGTTGCGATATCTCCCGTCTGAAATTTTCCGTTCCGCAACTCTGGCTGCACTTTCAAAACGCTCCCTCCCTGAGCCTTGGGAGTTAAGCATTCAGGATTCTGGATTTGCAAAAAAATGGGCACCCTGACAAGCCATAGCTATTGATTGTTATTTATAACGTAAAAACTCAACAGGCGATGTATATCTCAGGGTTGAGTGTTTCCATTTACGGTTAAGGTAACGGCAAAGGCTTGTTTTTGGCGGTGGTATAGCATGACGTTAGCCTGTCGGGAAGTGGTAGAGCCTTCCCGATCAAGTAAACACGATAGATGGCTCACTCAGTCCAATTGAACTTTGGCTTTCTGTGTGTCAGTACGCAATCTCTAAGGTATAGATTTATCAATGACTGGTAGGGAAGACCCATTTCTTTAGAAAGTGACTTGAAGTAGTCAACAACATCTTCACCAAGTCTGATGGTTACGGGTTTATTCAATTTTGCAGCGAACGGATTCTTTTTACGCGGCATCTTTGAGAGATCGTATTCTTCTTTCATTAGTTACCTCTGTAGAATTTGGTTTCACTTTTGGTTGCTTTGCGAGCCGAGATGATTCTGATCACGTTATCAGATTCTCGATAGCAGTGGCAGACCATCAAAATTCTGGAGTGAATGCTTCTTCCAAGCAGAAGGAAGCGATCCTCTTCATCGGAATTTTTTTGATCAAAGTATTGATCGGCAAATTCGTCATAGAAAACAGTTTTGGCTTCTTGAAAAGTTACGCCATGTTTCTCGGAATTGCTCCTGGCTTTGTTGTTATCCCATTGAAATTCGATAGCTATAACTGTAAATATAAATTATGTACAAAGGAAAAGCAACACTAAAAATTGAGCGTAAAATCTATGTGTATCAATGATAGATTAATTATTCGGCACTCCTCTGGAACTTTGCCTGAATCAGAAAAAGCAGATGGCTTATTTCTGCATAAGAACGCAGACACCTGCTGATTGCAACTTTGCTCTGCTCCATCCTTCAACAAGTCGGGCCGGCAGCGACCGTTTGTATTTTTATTTATCAAAAAGATATCATTTAAATACGGCAAGCACAAGCAGATCAGTCATAGTGAGAGTTTGGGGACGTTCTTCAGTAAGTGAAATAAAGTTATATTCAGCGAACAGGAG
>NZ_MPJE01000051.1:0-34953 GCF_001975465.1 Chlorobium sp. KB01 | reverse complement strand
GACAATAAATAGAGGCCCCCTGAATTCTTTATTGCGGAGTGCAGGGCACTTATTTCATCAGCTCACTCCGAAACCTTGCGGATCATTTGACGGCATGGGCAACCCTCTGATGGTGCCTTAGGTCTCGACTTGTCCGGTTGGCGTGATAATGGTCACGACTGACCGCCTCCTTTGCCCAACTCTTCAAGTAATCTGCGGCCTTTTTCCGTGAGCCGGTATTTCTGTAGGCGGCTGGTGGGTTTCTCGGGTATGGTTGGTTCAATGGTTTGATCGGTAACAAGCCCCCTGATGACCTTGTTTAACTGGCCGGAGATGACTTTTTGTCCCATTGCTTCCGATAGCTGGGCTTTCCCCATTGGCTGGAGAACAAGTTGCCGAAGCACGCGAATTTCCATCGACTCTGGTTGTGACTCTGGCTGCTTGCTAACTTGTGCCGTGACTTGTCCGGGAACTTGATCCCGACTGGGCCCCAGACTCAGGAGTTTTTCTCCAAATCGTCAACACAAAACAGCCTCCGTCAAGCCTGATTTCAGGTTCTGGAAGTCCGGCGTTTTTGCATCGGCGGATCATGTCGCGGATACCGGTGCCCATACGTTCAATGTACTTGGTCAGGTACATGGGCTCGGCAATCAGAGGATTATGCGCTGTCCATGATCGGAAAAAATAAAATAATCGCCTATATTATCCTTTTCAAACGGACACTATAGCAACAAATCATCCTTTATGAACGGCTACCTGAGAAGCATAATCCGCCAAAAGATTGTTGACGCCCAGGCCGCGCCTCTGCCGGAATTCACCTTCAGGGATACGAGAGTGCCTGTGGTGAAGGGTAAAGCTATTGCTGTCATCGGGATGAGGCGCTCAGGAAAAACAACACTGCTGAAACAAATCATCTCTGAGCGGTTGAAACAGGGAGTGCCTCGTGAAGGGGTGCTCTATTTCAGTTTTGAGGACGAACGACTCGCCGGGATGAAGAGCAGTGACCTGAATATTGTTATCGAGGAGTTCTATCGTCTGCATCCGCAATTAAGGGATCATCAGAGAGTCGTGCTCTTTTTCGATGAAATACAGGTGGTCCCCGACTGGGAACTTTTCATACGCCGTTTGCTTGATACCGAAAATGCAGAGATTTTTATTTCAGGCTCCTCTGCCCGTCTGCTGTCACGTGAAGTTGCCACGAGCATGAGAGGTCGTGCACTGGAAGCGGTTGTCTATCCTTTCAGTTTCAGGGAGTATCTCCGCCACAAAAAGGTTGAACCGTCAAAGCCTGCAGAAGAGTGGACAACGTCTGATCGCTCAACCATTGAGAGTGAACTGCGCAACTATCTTGCGTTTGGCGGATTTCCGGAAGCAACCGGCATCACAGGGCGTGACCGCCAGGAGCTGCTTCGGGCCTATATCGATGTTGTGCTCCTGCGTGACGTAGTTGAGCGTTACGCAGTTACAAACCCGGCAGCATTGCGCTGGATGGTGCGTCAACTGCTTGGAAATGCAGCAGGGTCATTCAGCATTAACCGTTTTCACGCCGATTTAAAATCCCAGGGCTTTTCTGTAGCAAAAGATACGCTGCACACCTATCTCGGTTATCTCGAAGACTCGTTTCTCCTCCAAACCCTCTTCCTTGCAACCGATTCTGAGCGTCGCCGTATGGTTAATCCCCGAAAAATCTATCCTGTTGATACCGGCTTTATTCCTCTTTTTGATCGATCAGGTAAAGAAAACACCGGTCATGCTCTGGAAACTGCTGTTTTTCTCGAACTTTCAAGACAAGGTTATGCAATAGGCTATGTTCATACAGCTTCAGGCCATGAGGTAGATTTTCTTGCCAGAGATCTGACAAAGGGAGATGAGCTGATTCAGGTATGCACTGACCTCACTCAATCAACTACCAGAGAACGGGAGGTAAGAGCACTCCTTGACGCAGCGCCAGAGTTTCGGAATGCACGGTTACGGCTGATAACACTGGAACCACCTCCCGGAGTTGAATTTCCTCCTGAAATAACCATCACGCTCGCCAGTGAGTGGCTTCTTCTCGACTGAAAGCAATAACGGCACCGGTTTATCCTGAATTGCTGTTTATCCATCCATACAGGGAGGGAAACGGTCGAACGGCAAGGTTGGTTGCAACCTTGATGGCAAAGGTTCATCACCATCCCGGAAACATTGCGCACGGGCGGCACTGAACATCCCGCCCGTTTTCGGTTACACAACCAGATGTGCGCGACCTGGAATTGGGTCTCTTAACGGGTGATTCCTGTTTTCCGTTTTTGGCTTCTGTTCAATTATTTGCTGTGTTCAAAATAAATGAACAGTGAAATTGTTGAACGTCAATTGGCAGCGAACGAAGCAAAAAACATCGGCAAAAACATCGGCAATTTTTATACATTATTTATTGTAAACGATTATAGTAAAAGAGTTTGCTTGAATTCATGACCGGCATGGTAACCGTTATTCGCTCAGAATAGTAAACTGGCAGATCAGGTAGAATGGGAACGCATTCCGGAACGAAGCAACAATTGCAGATTCGATGTGCGAGCAGTGCAAGATTAGAAGATAAACCGGTATGAATAGTGTGAATTGTTCATCATAATGCTTATTATACCCCGTATAATGTGAAATTATCTCTTTAAGCGGAGTAAACGTGCTGATAAATTTCTCTCTTGAAAACTGGGCGTCGTTCAGGGATTGCTCCTCCTTTTCGATGATTGCCAGCCGGGAACGGCAGCATAGGGAACGCGTTCCGCTGGTAGCAAAATACCAGACACGGATCCTTCCTATAGCCGCTATCCATGGAGGCAATGCTTCCGGGAAAACAAATCTGTTCAAGGCATTGAGCTTTGCCAAAAATCTTATAGTCAAAGGGACACAACCGGAGAGCATGATCCCTGTTGAAGCTTTTCGACTTGACACCAGCAGCACGCCCAGGGCCTCAAACTTTTCATTTGAGTTGCTGATTGATGAAACGATCTATGAATACAGCTTTTCCGTTACAAGAAAAGCAGTTCTTGAGGAACGCCTTGTTAAAATCACCAGTACCAGCGAAAAAGTTCTGTATCATCGAAGGAATGGTAAGCCAAATTTTGGATCCGGACTCGGAAACACCCTGTTTCTTACTTTCGCTTTTCAGGGAACAAGAGATAACCAGCTCTTTCTGACAAACTCCGTATCTCAAAAAGTTGATACGTTTCGTCCTGTCTACGACTGGTTCAAGAATTGCCTGGAACTCGTTGCACCTGATTCACGGTTTGAGCCTTTTGAGCAGTTTCTGGATGTAGAGCACCCCTTGTACTCTACAATGAATGAAATGCTGCCCAAGCTTGATACCGGTATAGCACATCTTGGCGGAGAGGTAATTCCTTTTGATAACCTTCCTCTCCCTGAATCGTTAAAGACCATGCTCAAGGAGGATGTGCAGGAAGGGATGAGTGTCCGTGTCGTATCAGAACCGTCTGTAGATCGCTATATCGTCACAAGAAAGCAGGGCGAATTGATTGCAAAAAAACTCGTTACATACCATCCTGTAGCGGGAGGGACAGAAACGAAATTTGAGTTGCAGCAGGAATCGGATGGCTCACAGCGGATTATTGATCTTTTACCCGCTTTTCTTGAAATCTCTGCCAGTGAGTCAAAAAAAGTATTGGTCATTGACGAAGTTGATCGCAGCCTTCACTCCCTTATGACAAGGCGCTTGCTGGAAGGATATCTGGAGAGCTGCTCACCTGAAAGCCGGTCTCAACTGTTATTTACAACCCATGATCTGTTACTGATGGACCAGCATTTGTTGAGACGGGATGAAATGTGGGTGGCAGAGCGGGATGCTTCCGGAGCTTCGCACTTGCGATCTTTCAGCGAATATAAAGATGTCCGGTTTGACAAGGATATTCGTAAAAGCTATCTGCAGGGCAGATTGGGCGGTGTTCCCCGAATGCCGGTTAGCTGCGGCTTTATTGGCTCTGCCTGTAATACATCAAATGAAGCTCAATAATGGGGCTGAACAGAAGGCGATTTTATCGGCCATCGGGTACGCTTCGGTACAAAAAACTCTTCATCATTGCTACCGAAGGGGTTAAAACAGAACCTCAGTACTTTGCCGCACTACAGACTGAACAATCTGTCATTAAAATTCGCTGTCTGAAAAGTAAAAACAACAGCGCTCCGTTACAGGTTCTGAAACGGATACAAGATCATATCAAGGAAGAGGGCCTCAAAGATTCTGATGAAGCATGGCTGGTTGCTGACCAGGACGGATGGGAAGAGGAACATATCAACCTGATGTTTGATTGGTCCAAACAAAAAGTCAATTACGGTTTTGCCTTGAGTAACCCGAAATTCGAATTCTGGCTTTTGCTGCACTTCGATGACGGCAAGGGCATTACATCCTCAAGATCCTGCTCTGAACAGTTGCGTCATCATCTCCCTGATTATGACAAAGGTGTCTCCGCAAATAAAATAACAAGGATGATAGTTGAAACCGCAATCCGGAGAGCAGAACAAAGAGATAACTATAAGTCGGGGTGGCCTGTTACGACAGGAACAACTGTTTATCGTCTTGTTCGTAATATTCTTGAGGCAGAGAAGCAGTGATGCATTGTTGTGTCGAATGCTCGCTCTCCGGAAAGGTAAACCGGTTCGGCATTTCAGGATTGCTGAACCGGCAGAGAAAGCGGGAGGGTTATTTTTTCATAACCGAGGCGTCTTCCATAAACTTTTTCAGACCGAGATCGGTCAGCGGGTGGTTGACAAGCTGACGGATAACGCTGAAGGGGATGGTGGCAATATCGGCTCCGATCAGGGCTGAATCAACCACATGCTGCGGATGACGCACGCTTGCGACGATAACCTCGGTCATGTAGCCGTAGTTACGGTAGATGGAGACAATCTGCTCAACAAGCGTCATGCCTTCAGTACTGATATCATCCAGCCGTCCAACAAAGGGGCTCACATAGCTTGCACCGGCCTTGGCGGCAAGGAGGGCCTGATTGGGCGAAAAGACCAGCGTTGCGTTGGTGCGAATACCCTTATCTGAAAAATGGCGGATCGCCTGAAGGCCGTCGATGGTCAGAGGGCATTTGACAACCACATTGTCATGAATGGCGGCCAGATCCTCACCCTCGATAATCATCTCCTGCGCCTTGAGTGTTGTCACCTCGGCGCTGACCGGGCCGTCAACGATATCGCAGATCCGGGAAATATGATCCTTGAAATCCTGATAGGTAAAGTTCGCCGGATCACCGACGATTTTGGCAATCAGTGACGGGTTGGTGGTCACGCCGTCAAGCACGCCAAGTTCGCGTGCGGCGTGAATTTCATCAAGGTTTGCGGTATCAATAAAAAATTTCATCAGGCACCTCCAGTTAATTGTCGTTGGCAGTCTGAGAGCAAAAGGGACGCAGCACGCATGCCCCTCAGGCTTTTACTGGTTGAGCTTCAAGCATGGCGTTGAAATTTTTAGCCTTGCGTCCCTCCCAGTTGCGTTTGTGGTAGGCATAACCGGCGATGAGCGGCAGCGCAATGGTTGCCTCGGCAAAGACCATCTGCTCATAAACCGTGTCAACCTTGCCCCATGAGCTGGCCTCCTTGAGGGTTGAACCGGAAAGGGCACCGTCACGCTCGTCGGCAACCGTAATCTGGACGGCATAGGTGTGCATGGAGACATCCTCGTAACCGAGCACTTCGGCTGCAACAACAATATCCTGTGTAAAGTTTTTCGGTACGCCGCCGCCGATCATAAAGATACCGGTTCTGTCGTTCTCGATCTTGATTCTGGTGAGTTCGCGGAAATCCTTGACCGAGTCGATGGCAACATGGTTATCCGGATTGTGCCACTGATGATGCACCAGCCCGAAGCCTGCCGAGCAGTCCGAGAATGCGGGGCAGAAGATCGGCACCCCTTTTTCGTAGGCCTTGTAGACTATGGAGTTTTTATCGTGGTTGTTTTTCTCGATGTATCTGGCCATTTCCACAATGAACTCGCGGGATGAGTAGCTTCCCGGCTTCATGGAGTTGGCGATGATTGCCGTGGTATCATCACAGACACGGAGATCATCCTCATCAATATAGGTATCGTAAATACGGTCGATGTGCATCTCACGAAGGATTGCATCATCAATAAAGGGGGTTCCCTTGTAGTGTTTGAAGCCGAGAGCCTCAAAAAAGTCCTGGTCTACAATGTTGGCACCGGTGGAGACAATGGCATCAACCATGTGGTTGTCGATCATGTCGATAATGACCTGTTTCAATCCGGCACTGATCAGTGAACCGGCAAGGGTTAAAATAACAGCGCACTCCTTGTCCTGCTGCATAAGGTCAAGAATCGAAGCTGCCCTTGCAAGATTTCTGGCCTGAAAAGCGGTATCGTTCATCTGGTCGACAAGCGGAACAATATTCAGCTGCTTGATATCAATATGGCGGACCGGTGCGCTCAGTAACTCCTCTTTTCTGACTCCTGATTCCATTTCTGCTCCCGACGTGGTTTATAATTGGCTAAATAAAAAAAGAGAGTAAGCTTACTATATCACACATTCATATTACCGGATGCTGCTTCCTTCCGGATCTGACATGGTTGGGTAACTGAATGTTGTATAGGACTTACTCTCCTAATATATCGGTTTCAAATTCTTCTTTTTGATACGAACCTGAAACAAGTTGGATAATATAGTGCAAGCAATACAAAAAACAAACAAAGCCCTTTTATCTTTCTGTGAACTGTTATAACTTCTTGGGCATTCAGAGCTTTATAAAAACCACGACCCCGCCTGAAACAGCCGCACGTTCTGCCGGTTGACGCGGCAACAACACTTTTATGGGAACACTTCGAATTTTAAGCGGTATGAGGCCGACCGGCAAGCTCCATCTTGGTCACTATACCGGAGCGCTTGAATCATGGGTAGAGCAACAGAATCAGAGAAACGAAGCGGGCGAACGGGTCTATGAAACCTGCTTTCTGATCGCCGATTATCACAACCTGACGACCTCACTTGAAACCGGTGAAATCTATACGCACACGCTTGACATGCTCATTGACTGGCTTGCCGCAGGGGTAGACCCTGAAAAAAGCCCGGTTTTCCGCCAGTCACAGGTCAAGGAGCACACTGAGCTCTTTCTGCTCTTTTCGATGCTCATCACCTCATCGCGCCTCGAAAGGAACCCGACCCTGAAAGATCAGATTCGTGACCTGAATATGGAGTCGCTGACCTACGGTCATCTCGGTTACCCCGTCCTGCAGGCGGCAGATATACTGCTCTATAAAGGCAATGTTGTTCCTGTCGGCGAAGATCAGCTCCCTCATGTTGAGATCACCAGGGAGATTGCCCGCCGCTTCAACAACCTCTACCAGCACCCTCTTTTGGGAGAGGTATTCCCTGAACCAGCGCCGAAAATCACAAAATTTTCGCGACTTCCGGGTCTTGACGGAAAGGCAAAAATGTCCAAATCCCTTGGCAACACCATTCTCCTCTCGGACAGCCCGGATGAGATTGCAAAAAAAATGCGCACGGCAGTGACCGATACCAAGAAGGTTCGCAAAAACGACCCCGGTCACCCCGAAGTATGCACGGTTTACAGCTACCATGAAAAATTTGCTCCCCAGGAGCAGCTCTCAGCCATAGAGGCTGATTGCCGGGCCGGTTCACTTGGGTGTGTGGACTGCAAAAAGATGTGCGCAGCAAATATTGCAGCAGAACTCTTCCCGCTGGTTGAAAAAAGAGCTTATTACGAAACACACATGGAACTGGTGAAATCGATTCTGCTTGAAGGCGAAAAAAAGGCCAGAGCCATAGCCCGAACCACCATGCAGGAGGTACGAACCGCCATGAAACTTGGAGAGATCACCTGCTGAATCAATCGATCATGCTTACTACCGACCCGAGATACGCCTTTATTTTTGATATGGATGGCGTCCTGACAGACAACATGCGCTTCCATGCGGATTCATGGGTTGAACTGTTCCGGGATTTCGGACTTGAAGGACTTGATGCCGAACGCTATCTGGTTGAAACCGCAGGCATGAAAGGCCATGATGTTCTCCGCTATTTCCTCGACCCGGAGATCAGCGAAGCTGAAGCGGCACGCCTGACTGAACTCAAGGACTTTCTCTACCGGATCATGTCGCGCGAACTGATCAAGCCCATGCCGGGTCTGGAGCTCTTTCTTGACCATGCGGCGGCAAGCCGTGTACAACTTGGTATCGGTACCGGTGCCGGGCCGCGCAATATCGAATACGTGCTCGATCTGCTCGGCATTGCCGGCAGATTCCAGGCAATTGTAGACCCGTCACAGGTCATAAACGGCAAACCCGCCCCGGATATCTTTCTTCGGGCAGCCGGTCTGCTTGAGGTGCCGCCATCAAACTGTATCGTATTTGAGGATGCCCTGCCCGGTGTTCAGGCCGCCCGGAGTGCCGGAATGAAATGTGTCGCAGTTACGACCACAAACAGCGCCGATGCATTCCGGGAGTTCGATAACGTTATTCGAATCATTGACAATTTCTCCGGGCTCCGCCCCGTTGAACTCTGTGCACTGCTCAATCAGGAGCAACCAACGACCCTATTATAAAGAAATACAATGCATGAATTTTTTCTCCCGGTCATAGCTCGGGCAGTTGAAGCGGCCGGAATAGTAACCGAAAATCCGATACGGATTGAACAGCCTGCCGACAAGAAGTTTGGTGACTTTTCAACCAACATTGCCTTTCTTGCGGCAAAAGAGTTACGAAAAAATCCCAGGGAGCTGGCCCTGCAAATCATACCCCACCTCTCTTTCCCGCCGGATACCATAGCTAAAATTGAAGTTGCAGGAGCCGGGTTCATCAACTTTTACCTCACACCGCTCTTTATCATGCAGAGTGTAGAGCAGGTGCTACTCTACACTGACCGCTACGGAGAGGGAGCGAGCGGCAAAGGGAAGCGCGCTATCGTGGAATATGTAAGTGCCAATCCCACAGGGCCTCTGACCATCGGAAGGGGAAGAGGAGGCGTGCTTGGTGACTGCATAGCGAATCTCTTTGTAACGCAGGGCTATGACATAACCCGTGAGTATTATTTCAACGATGCCGGACGCCAGATGCAGATTCTCGGAGAGTCGGTCAAACTCCGTTACCGGGAGCTCTGCGGCCAAGTTGTTGAATTTCCTGCCACCCATTACCAGGGCGACTATATCAGGGAGATTGCCGAACAGGTTTTCAACGACCATGGTGCCGCTCTTGCCGAAACGGAAGAGATTGATCTCTTCAAAAACACGGCAGAAAGCATCATCTTTTCGGCAATACGCGCTACACTTGAACGACTCGGAATCCGTCATGACTCATTTTTCAATGAGCATACCCTCTACACTCCCGATGAAACCGGCACTACGGCAAATCAGCGGGTCATTGAGGCTCTCGGAGAAAAAGAGTTTATCTCCAAGTATGACGGAGCCACCTGGTTCATGACGACAAAGCTCGGTCAGGAGAAGGACAAGGTACTCATAAAATCAACCGGTGAACCGAGCTACCGTCTGCCGGATATTGCCTATCACCTTACCAAATATAAACGCGGCTTCGACGTCATCGTCAATGTTTTCGGCGCCGACCACATCGATGAGTACCCTGATGTGATTGACGCCCTGAAAATCCTTGGAGAGGATACCAGCCGGATCCGGATCGCCATAAACCAGTTTGTCACCACAACGGTAGACGGCCAGAGCGTCAAGATGTCAACAAGAAAAGGGAATGCCGACCTGCTTGACGATCTGATTGACGATGTCGGCGCCGATGCCACCCGGCTCTTTTTCATTATGCGGGGCAAGGATTCACACCTCAACTTCGATGTAGAGCTTGCAAAAAAACAGTCACGGGAAAATCCGGTATTCTATCTGCACTACGCTCATGCACGCATATGCAGCCTGCTGCGCCTTGCAAAGCAGGAGATCGGATTCGATCCGCACGCCGACCCGGATTACCACCTGCTCCGGCTTCTTGACAATCCTGCCGAGATCCAGCTCGGCTTTGCCCTGCTCGATTACCCTGATATGATCAAAACAAGCCTGCGTCTGCTTGAACCGCAGAAAATGGTAGAGTACCTGCACTCACTTGCAGAGCTCTTTCACCGTTTTTATCAGGAGTGTCCGATTCTCAAGGCTGAGCCGGAAATCGCCAGAGCAAGACTCTTCCTCTCGCTGGCCACCCGCCAGGTTCTGCGCAACGGGTTCAGGATACTGGGAGTCTCGGCACCGGAATCAATGTGAAAGCACCTCTCTTTATTTGTTCCGAAACCCGATAACTGCGTTGGGTGGTGCCCGGAATGGCGGGGGGAGCTCACGGACGGTAGA
Organism: Chlorobium sp. KB01; assembly: GCF_001975465.1. Lineage (NCBI taxonomy): Bacteria > Pseudomonadati > Chlorobiota > Chlorobiia > Chlorobiales > Chlorobiaceae > Chlorobium > Chlorobium sp. KB01. The sequence goes on along the minus strand of NZ_MPJE01000051.1, from coordinate 24,648 downwards.
GGTTGTGCTCTGCGATATAGCGGGCTATTGAAGAGGGAACATATGGTGCGATGGATTGACCTGAAGCCGCAAGTTCACGGATGGCGGTTGAGGAGAGAGGATAGGCAAAATCGATAAATCGCATCCCCTCTGTTCCCACCCGGGAGACAGGCGCGGGCTCGCCCAAGGAGGAAGCTCGGCCAAAGACACAAATTTCAGCGAGCGAATAGAGCCGTTCATACGCTTTCCAGGAGTTAAACTCCCGGAAACTGTCCTCTCCCAAAAGAAGGGTAAGCCGATCATGCGGGTAAAGTTCGTGGATATAGTGCAGAAGATCGACGGTATAGGAGGGGGTGCGCTTTTCAAGCTCCCACAGGCTGACCTCACTGCTCCACCCGGTAAGATTTATTTCGGATGAGAGAAGGGATGCCATGCGCTTTCTGTGCTCATCAGCAGTGCCCCTCCTCTGCTTGAAGGGATTGTTTGATACCGAAACGATGATCCGGTCGATCTTCAGCAGCTCCCTGGCGAACAGAGCAAGAGCAAGATGGCCATTGTGCGGAGGATCAAATGTTCCGCCAAAAACTGCCAGATGCACAGCACTCTCCGTTCAGCTGTTTTTAAGATTCCGAATTATTTTTTCGCGTTCTCCGGCCATCTCCTTCTCTTTTGCCGGATAAAGCTGCAGATACTGATCAAGCGCCTGCTCTGCATCAAACCACTTTTTACGCTTCATCAGCATATCAATTTTTCCTGCCCAGGAGTTATGAATATATCCGGTATCGGAATAACGCCGGATAATCTCATCATAAAATATCTCCGCAGCCTTGTATTTGCCGAGCTGAACATAGTTGCGGGCAATGGAAAATGAATTTCTCGCCAGCTTCTCCCTGAATTCCTGAATGGTTCTTGCCGCGTAACGAACAGTGTCAACCCTCGCATACTGTGCAGACGCCCTTGCATAACTCTCTTTATAGGATGGATTGTCAGGATTGATTTTAAGCAACTCCCTGTACGTCACAACGTCATTTGAAATCTTCAGGGAATCGGTTACCGGATAGAGGTCAAGATAGACGGAGAACTGCTCAATGGCTTTTACGGTATACTGCTGATCAAGTTCATAATGCGGAGAGAGCTGCTCATATGATTTGGCAAGCATGAACTGTGCTGTTTTCGCATAGGGGGTAGAGGGGATCTGCTGAAGCAGGCGGGTGTAGATATCTCCTGCAAGCAGGTACTCTTTCGAACGGTAATAGGTCTGCCCGAGAAGAAAGAGCACATCATCCTCAAGTGCTGTAGCACGGGAGGTAAAGATCAGTGATTCAAGGGCAAGTGAAGCTCCGGTATAATCCTTTTTGGCAAATAGTCTCTCCGCCTTTGCATAACCTTCATTGACAAGGGCAGTTACTGTAGCCGGAGGCTTTGTTGATGAACAACCCGACAGCACTAAACTACCTGTCGTACATATCAGCAGCATTGAACGTACAATAAATCTGGTCACCGGCATAAAGCAACTCCATTATCCTTTTATTGAAATCGAAAACATAGTATACAAAACTGCAGAAAAAGAAACATACCTGAACACCTTTTGCTCTCATATTTTCAGCAGGATAACGTAACTGCATGACGAAGCTGACCGGGCATGAAAAATCAGGATGGTGGATTTACCGTGATACGGTTCATCGACAAGGGGGCAGGAACACTGCCTGAAAGGTGCTGCAGATCACTGAAGCAGGAGTGAGGGCGGAATACCTGTGGAGCTTAGGGGAGTCGAACCCCTGACCTTCTCATTGCGAACGAGACGCTCTACCAACTGAGCTAAAGCCCCATGACTCTATGCTACAAATTTCCGTGAATGCTTACAAGCCTGTCCGGATAAATATCTAAAAAAATAGCCTGCTGCTGCAGGCTATTAAAAAATAAAACTCGGGAGAGGGCGTTTATACTGCGTCCGTCATAAGTGAGTGCTTCAGCATCTCAAGCTGATGACTGACACTGCCGTCAAGAATAGTGTCTCCGATTTTAACCGAAACACCACCAATAAGATCAGCATTAACCTTCATCTTTGCCCTGATCGTCTTGCCGGTCGAAGCCGTGAGCTTGCTGACAAGGTCCGATACCTGAAGATCCGAAAGTGCAACGGCACTGGTAACGTCAGCATTGAGCACGCCTTGTTTCTCATCAAGAAGAACCTGAAACTCGTCAATAATCTCGGGAAGAAGCCCGGCTCTCTTCTTGTTTGCGATAAGGCTCAAAAAGAGATGCATTTTCTGGCCTACACTATCCCGGAAAATCTCTTCGAGAATATGAACTTTCTTGTCGCCCTGGATCAGGGGGCTTCTCAACACATGAACGAGGTCACGGGAATTGTTGAGAACCTCCCTTATCTGTTTCAGCTCTTCAACAATAGTATCAAGAAAACCACCCTCTTCAGCTGATGAAAGGAGAGCAGATGCATATCGACGGCTTGCAATTAGACTGGACATTTCGTGACCGTTTTCAATTACGTTTTGTAGAAAAATCCTGGATCATGCTGTCAACGATCTTTTTCTGCAGATCGGCATCAAGAGAGCCTCTGATAATTTTCTCGGCCCCTTTTACAGCAAGATCGGCAACCTCCGTTCTCAGCTCATTGAGTGCGCGGCGTTTTTCCTGCTCAATTTCATCCTTGGCCATGGAAATCATTTTCTGCGCTTCAGCCTGGGCTTTTTCGGTAATATCGCTGCGAAGTTTATCGGAAAAATCCTTTCCTTCACGAATGATCTTGTCTGACTCCGCATCAGCCTTGGCAAGCAGTTCACTGTTCTTGCGAAGAGCAGCTTCAGCCTCATCCTTTGCATGATATGCACGGTCGATAGATGACTGGATACCCTTTTCCCTCTCTTCCAAAGCAGTGAGGATCGGTCCCCAGGCTACTTTTTTGAGAATAAGCAGTACAATCACGAATGTAACCGCAGTCCAGAAAATAAGGCCGGGTTCCGGGCTTAAAAGACTGCCGGCAAGAAGAATAACTCCTGACGTAAGCATGAACAATGTTTCCGTTAACGATTAATAAAACCCGACTGCGGTGCTTTGAATGTGCCGCAATCGGAATATCTTCTGTATCGAATCTGTAACAGCTTCACGCTTACTTGAGAGCGAGAAGAACGCAGATAACTTCGCCGAACAGACCAACACCTTCAATAAGAGCTGCTGCAATAATCATGGTCGTACGGATATCGGATGCAGCCTCAGGCTGACGAGCTGTTCCCTCTGTTGCAGAAGCAGCGATATTACCAATACCAAGACCAGCACCAATAACAGCAAGACTGGCGCCAATACCTGCACCTAAATAAGCTAAACCTAAACCATCCATCTTGTAATTACCTCCGTTTATTTGTTGTAAGTTTTTTGCTAAAGAGTAATTAGCAGTTTTGAACCCGTTAAATCAAAATCATAAAAATAATACTTATTCCTCAATAATCCAGACATCAAATTAATGATGGGCAACTCCGGCCTCATGCTCCTCATGCCCTTCGTGGGCAGTAGCAAGCCCTATGAAGAGTGCTGATAGCATCGTGAAGATAAATGCCTGAAGGAATGCAACAAAGAGCTCAAGCAGATAGATAAAGATTGCGAACGGAACCGAAACCGCTGCAGCAACAATATAGCTCTTGAGAATGAAGCTGATAAAAATAAGACTGAGGATGATAATGTGACCGGCGGTCATGTTGGCAAAAAGTCGAACCGTAAGAGCAAACGGCTTGGTGAAGAGCCCGATTATTTCGATAGGCACAATAATAATCCAGAGCGCCCAGTGGGTTCCTGCGGTAAGATGCTTGACGAATCCGACGAAACCATGAGCCTTCAATGCCGCGATCTGGGTGATGATGAAGGTGAAAACCGCCAGAGTCAGGGTAACATTGATGTTGCCTGTGGCCGTAGCGCCGTAGGGAATAAGACCGAAGAGATTACAGAAGAGAATAAACATGAATACCGTAATCAGATAGGGAAGGTGCTTCTCATACCCCGGGCCGATATTTGACTTGGCTACATCAAGCCTGACGAAATCAATAAGCGCTTCCATGGTATTGGCTACACCCTTCGGCGCCTGGCGGGCATTCATGTTCTTGTACTTCCCGCCGACTATGGAGAAAACGATCAGAAGGGCTCCGGATACAAGCCAGAGCATAACAACATGCTTGGTAATGGAAATATCGATGCCTGCAACTTTGGGCAGGGTCGGGAGTTCTACCTCGCCGAAAGGGGGAAACGCAAAAACGTTGTTGTTCAGGATATGATGCATGATAACATCACCGGCCTTCTCCTCCTCTTCAGGAGCGTGAGCAGCGGTGGGCTCACTACCGGGAACTGCCGGTGCTGCACTATGCACCGCAGGAGCAGACTCTTCAGGAGATGCTGAAGCAAAACTGTTAACACAGAACAGAAGCGGGAGGACAAGCGCAATTACCCTGAAAAAAGCTGTGGCCTGTTTGACGTTAAAGCGTTTCATGCAGTATTCTTTTTCTGTTTGTTTTTCTTTTGATACCCGAGAATTTCAACAATCAAATAAATACAGTAAAAAGCAAAAAGCGAGACCACAAAGTCGTTGATAACCGCCAAATGCCGGTAAATGATAACAAAAACAAGCACCATAAGTAACAGCAGCCTTGCGGTAAGGCCTCCGAACACCGCTATGGTAAAAACCCGTGATTCCCTGGCGAACGCATACTCAAAAATCAGGTAGCCTGCCAAAGTATTTGTCGCGACCATTACCCATGCGATAAATACCGAACGATAGTCAACAGTGCCGGGATCAAGCAAGGAGTAAATCATCCCCCATAAAACGACTGTCAAAATACATAACTTTAAAATAAAATCAAACAATGACTTCATATATGAGCGATTCTTTCTGTTTTCGCCAAATAATAGGGGCGTTTCTACTGTTTTTTATTTGCCGACCGGACTACTTTCATGAGAATAAGCGCCATTCCGACCATACCGACAACTACTCCTGCAAGAAGCAGAAACGGAGAAGTTCCGAGCTTCGTGTCCGCCCAATATCCAAGAAAGACAAAAAAGGCAAAGCTGGCGGCAATCTGGAGGCCAAGCCCCATATAATCCGAAAGTGCTCGAACAGAACGGCCGAACTTGTCAGGAAAGCGTTCATCATCAGGACGTTTCATCATGCATCACTCCAATCCACCGACAGTGGCAACAAGATTTACTGCTGAAAAAAGTCCATCGATACGATTATCGAACTGAGGAAAGATAATACTCTTCATGAAATAATGAACCTTTATCGAAATTCTTGTCCATGGTTGCGAAACGATCGGTTAATAATCATATTTTTTCACCATGCCTCTTTACTCTCCGGCTGCCCCGGTTTCAGAAACAGAAAACAGGCCGGAACAGCACAAACATTTTCCTTATGGATACAACCATGGGCCAGAGTACTGCCGCTTCCCTGCCAGATCCTGAAATGCTCACCCCGATTATCTTTTCCCGCTTCACCGGGCTTGTTGCCCTTCAGAGCACAAGAAAGGGAGGTAAAAGCACGGGCGATTATGCTTCGCTGAATCTTGGGAACAATACCGGAGACCTGCCGGAGCTTGTCCGGCAAAACACCCTTCGCCTCTGCACAACAGCCGGAATTCATCCTGACATGCTGGTCAGCTCAACCCAGGTACACGGCACGGAGATCCTCCATGCTGAAGCGCCCGGTCGTTACGAAGGCTATGATGCCTTCATTACCGACAAAAAAGATCTCTTCCTCTGCATCTTTACTGCGGACTGCTTTCCGGTGCTGCTTTACGACCCGCAACACGAGGCTATGGGTGCAGTGCATGCAGGATGGAAAGGGAGTGCAGGCAACATTGTCATCAAGACCCTTGCCGCAATGCGAACGAGCTTCGGCTCCATACCCGGAGAGTGCCTTGCCTGGATCGGAACAGGTATATCAGGAAGGCACTATGAGGTTGGCCGGGAGGTAGCCTCAGCGTTTAACGATGATGACTGGCAGTTCGCGCCTGAAGGTGCGGATGATGAGAAATACCTGCTTGACCTCGGCAAGGTAAACTTCCGGCAACTGCTGGCCGCCGGAGTTCCTTCATCGAATATCGAATGCTCACCACACTGTTCATTCGCCCGAAGTGACCTTTTTTACTCATACCGTCGGGATAACGGCCACACCGGACGAATGGTCACGCTGATCGGGATCAGCAGCGGCAAAACCCCCGGGCCGCTTTAGGCGGAAGTGATTGCCTTCCGGGTTGCTCACTCCATGAATCTTCTTCCATAAGAGCCGTAGAGCTCATGCGCCTGACGGCTTATATCCTCTCTGAAATCAGGATGGGCAATGCTTGCAAGCGCTTCAGCTCTCTGCCGAAGATTCTTGCCATGCAGATTGACAATACCGAATTCTGTCACGACATACTGTACATGCGCCCTTGTGGTAACCACACCGGCTCCCGGCTTGAGTTGCGGTACAATCCTTGACTCGCCTCTGCTTGTCGTCGAAGGGAGTGCAATGATCGGTTTGCCCCCCGGGGAGAGTGCGGCTCCGCGAATAAAATCCATCTGACCGCCGACACCGGAAAAGTATTTCTGACCGATAGAATCGGCACAGACCTGCCCGGTCATGTCAATTTCAAGAGCACTGTTGATTGCCGTTACCTTGGGATTTGCCCGGATCGACCGGGTGTCGTTTACATAATCGGAAGGAAGCATCTCAACGAAAGGGTTGTCATCCACAAAATCGTAGAGTCTTCGAGTACCAACCAGAAAGCTGGCCACAATCGTCTCTTTATGCGTCCGCTTTTGACTGCCGTTGATCACCCCTTTTTCAACAAGTTCGATCACTCCATCCGAAAACATTTCAGAGTGAATACCAAGGTTCCTGTGGTTGAAAAGGGCGGCAAGTGTTGCATCGGGGATAGCACCGATACCCATCTGCATGGTTGCCCCGTCTTCAACAATGGAAGCGATATGGCGGCCGATACTGATCTCCGTCTCGCTCAGCTTGTGCACGGGCGTTTCGGGAAGAGGGTCGGAGACCTCAACCATTGCATGAATCCTGCTTACATGAAGCATGCCCTCCCCATGGGTTCGGGGCATGTTGGGATTCACCTGGGCAATAACCAGCCGGGCTGCGTGAACGGCGGCGAGGGTGGCATCGACCGAAACTCCGAGAGAGCAGTAGCCATGCCTGTCGGGAGGTGAGACATGAACAAGCGCTACATCAAGCGGAAGAATTCCGCTTCTGAAAAGAGAGGGAACCTCGCTCAGAAAAACCGGAATGGCATCGGCATCACCATTCTGAACGGCCTCGCGGATATTTCTGCCCACAAAAAGGGCATTCATTCTGAAGCTTTCCCGATACTCCGGCTTTGCGTAGGGCGCATCGCCTTCGGTATGCAAACTGACAATTTCAACATTCCTCAACTCACCGGCCCGGGCGACCATCGCCTCAATCAACCGTTGCGGAGTTGCCGCTGCTGTATGAAGAAAGACCCTGTCTCCTGACTTGATTTTTGCCACCGCTTCTTCTGCGGAAAGCATGCAATAACCCATAACAACCTTTATTGATTATGAGAAAGGCTGTTTCAGATTCCGTTTTTATTTCCTGCGGAGATATGCCGGTGTATCTGTTGACCCTTTCTGAATTTTATCATCACTATCTCCTGTTCCTGCCGGTACTGTCGTCTTCTGATCAGTTGCTCCGGAATTTTTTCTGCCCTCCACCTCATGCGGATCATGGATGGACAACTGGCGCCGGATATATGCGGGAATACGCAAATCCTCCTCCTGTCGTTCGGGGTAAACAGAGTTGGGCTGCCTGACAGACGAAGAGAGAGCCTGCCCCTGACGGAACCCCTGCGAAGCAGAGGATGAGCTGCGCTGTGCGCTCTCATGCTCATCACTCTCCTCGACCCGCTTGAATCCGGTTACAATAACGGTAACCCTGATCTCTCCGGAAACCTGCGGTTCATCGACATAACCGTTTATTATCTTGGCATTGCTGCCAACCTGCTCCTCGATATAGCTCATGGCGTCCCTCATGTCCCTCATGGTGACCTCGCCGGTAATGTTAACCAGCACACCTTTGGCTCCGTTTACCGACACACCCTCAAGCAGCGGACTGTTGAGCGCATCCGATGAAGCCTTCAGTGCCCGGCGCTCTCCCGACGCAGCCGAAGAACCCATAACCGCATCACCGGCTCCGGACATTATACTGCGAACATCAGCAAAGTCAACATTGACATGCCCGTGGCGGGTAATAATATCAGCAATACCTTTTGCCGCCCGGTAGAGCACATCGTTTGCCATGTTGAATGCCTCTGTGGCACTTACCCCCTCCTCGGCAATACTGAGAATCTTCTCGTTTTCAACAAGAATGAGCGTATCAATATATTTGCGGAGCTCGGCAATGCCTCCATCAGCAATCTTTGCCTTGACCTGGCCTTCAAAATTGAAGGGTCTGGTTGCAACCCCGATAGTCAGGATCCCCATATTCCTTGCAATAGAGGCGATAACAGGAGCTGCACCGGTACCGGTTCCCTTGCCCATACCTGCTGCAATAAAAACAAGGTCGGCACCCCTGAGCTGGGCGGCTATAATCTCGCGGTCATCCTCTGCTGCCTGCCGGCCTTTGGCAGGATCAGCTCCAGCTCCAAGCCCGTTGGTCGCTTTCTTGCCGATCTGCACCCTGATCGGTGCCTTGGAGTTCAGCAGCGCCTGGCGGTCGGTATTGAATACGATATATTCAACGCCGCTGATTTTCCGGTCAATCATATTGTTAACGGCATTGCCGCCGCAACCTCCGACACCGACAATCCTTATGGTAACCCCTTTTCCCTGCTCACTGTCAAACAGTCCGGGATCCAGCTCAAACGCCATCAGTCAGTTCTCCCTTTAAATCGCTCATGTTTGCTGCGACCATTACAATTGCTCCCAGAATTTCTTCATACGATCCACAATTTTTTTACGCGCCGGGCCCGACTCCTGAACGGGACTCTCTTCTTCAATGACGGCCTGCGCAGAATTCGGCAGCACCTCGGCTGTTGAAGCGAAACCATAATCGTCGGGAGGGGTATACTGAAACGAATGGGCAACAAGTCCCATCACGGTAGCATACATGGGATTGTTGATGGAACCCTTGATTCCGCCCGATACGCCTTCCGGATATCCGATACGGACATCAAGCCCGAGCACATCGCGGGCAAGTTCCTCGGTACCCGGCAGGAGCGAACCACCACCGGTGATAATGGCTCCGGCATTGATGTACTCATAGTAACCAGACCGTTTGACCGAGTCCCTGACAAGCTCCAGAATCTCCATCATCCGGGCTTCGATGATCATGGTCAATGAACTTTTGGGAAATGATTTTTGCGGCCGCCCTTCAATTCCCTCAATAAGCAGCTCTTCATCTTCGCCGCTCAACTGGGCATAGGCGCAGCCATGCTGTATTTTAAGCTCTTCGGCCACCTCATACAGCGCCTTGACTCCGTGAGCAACATCGTGCGTTACATCATTGCCGGCGACCTTGATCACTTCAGAGTATCGGATCGCTCCGTTATTATAGATGGCAACCTCGGTGGTTCCTCCGCCGATATCAATAACAACAACTCCGCTCTTCTCCTCACGCTCTTTTATGACCGCCATACCGGAGGCTACAGGCTCAAAGGTCAGCCCGTTTATCTCCAGTCCGGCCTTCTCGACACACTGCTTGATATTGCGAATCTTGGTGCGCTGACCGACTACAATATAGGCGCTGCCGCGCATGGTCGTTCCGGCCATCCCTATAGGATCGAGCAACCCCTCCTGATCATCAACAATGAACTCCTGCGGAATGACATGGATAATCTCGTGATCGATATCCAGATAGCGGATATTGGTCTTGGCTTTTTCCAGAAATCGCTTGACATCAGAGTCATTGACAATTCCGGACTGATTGATGCTGATTTCCGAATTACTGTGAATACAGTGAACATGAGCCCCGGAAATGCCGACATTGACGCCATTGATACGAATTGATGACTCCCGTTCGGCGTCAGCTACAGCCGCCTTGATTGCGGCAACAGTCTTGTTGATATTGACAACAGTCGCTCTTTGAAGGCCATCTGAATTTGAACGGCCTTTGCCAAGCACATTGAGTTTACCGAGAGCATCTTTTTCGGCAACAACAACGCAAACCTTCGTTGTTCCGATATCAAGACCAACAGCAATATTGCTTTTCAGCATTGTTCTATTCTTGCATGATTATCACAGGGGATTAACCTGCGGGACTTCCGGAGATACAGGATCCCTGGTAAAAATCCTGTCCCTGAACCTCAAGTCCACAGTCTCGAAAGTTCCAAAACCTTTAATTGATACAACCTTTTGCCAGAATATCTCGAATTTTTTCAACTTTTCCTTGAAGTTACCATCATTGCCTACGATAAAACGGGTAGGGGCCTGAACAGCAACAAAACAGGAGTGATTGTTCTCTTCAAAATGGAACTCACGAACCAGCAAAGGGGCATAATCCGTTGAAGCAAGAGCATCCAGAAACTGCTGGAGCAGGTAGCTGTCACGAATAGCAAGCTGCTGCAGACCATTTCGAGCGGTCCTGAGCCGGCTTATACCCCGAACCTCAAGCAATTTCGGCACCTGGCCTGACAGAGCCGCTCTCACAGGCAGAAGAAACCCCTCCCGGTCTATTGCCATGACCCTGCCGCCAATAACCGTCATGGCTACCGGCACCCGCTCAAGAACCCTTATCCGGACAATCCCGTTCAGCTCCTTGCTGATCACTGCGTCCTTGACATAGGGGGAGGCAACCACCCGTTTCCTGATCTCTGTGGCATCAAGCTGCTGCAGATTTTTCCCCTGATATCCTTTAAGATTTGCCGCCAGCTCGCTTCGGGAGAGAATTGAGAGTCCGTCAATGACAACCTCCCTGACAACGACCTCTTTTTTCCAGTGCGAAGCATATTGCGCAAGCGCAAAGAGGGCAGACAAGACAATCACCATAACAAACAGCAGCGCCTTCCAGTTTCCGGAGTATGCCGGAACCTGAGGATCGAATGCCCCCCCCTTGTCTCCGGCTTCCGGATACTCCTGAGGGGCACTCTCCAAGGGCTCTCCCTTGTATTGCTGAAATTCAGAATCAGGCATAAAAAAGCTTTTTCATCCGCGTCATCAAGCGCGCAGCTGCGGAGCTCGATGCTCCTGCGCCATCACCATGTTTTCTTATTCTGCTCACAGGAGATCCCGCCCGTCAAGCGCGCCGGTCCGGCAGAACTCAGCGGCTTCGGAGGCAAGCCTCGTAATATCCCCCGCACCCATGAAGAGCAGCATGGTTCCATCAACCGCATACTCTTTGAGCGCAGCAAAAAGCGATGCCCTCTCCGCAATAAACTCGACATGCTTGCCTCCGGCTTTTCTGACCGCTGTCGAAACCAGAGTGCCGTCTACTCCGGGATAATCCACCGCCTTCTCCCTTGAAGGGTAGACATCGGCAATAAAGACAATATCGGCCCGTGAAAGCGCCCAACCGTACTCATCGGCAAACTCTTTTGTGCGGGAAAAGAGGTGCGGCTGAAAAACAGCAACCACCCGGGAATCAACCCAGCCGCTCTTGGCCGCCTTGACCGTCGCCTTGACTTCTGACGGGTGATGGGCATAATCGTCAACAACTATAAGCCCCTTGCCGTTATCGAATTTCACCTGGAATCTCCGCCTCATGCCGCTGTAGCAGGCAAGACCGGCAATCAGCCGTTCAGGTGCGATTCCCAGCTCAAGACCCGTTGAAAATGCAGCAAGGGCATTAAGCACATTATGACGGCCCGGGACATTAATGCTGACATCACGATACTCAATGCCAAAGGCCCGAACCGTAAACGTTGATCGCTGTTTTTCGAGCACAATATCAAAAGCCATAACATCGGCAGGCTCTTCAATGCCGAACGTTGTATAGACCCGGTCCAGCGAAGGAATGATTTTTCTGATCTCCGGCCAGTCTACACAACAGATTACCCTTCCATAAAAAGGGACCTTGTTGGCAAAGGCAATAAAGGCCTGCTTCAGGTCATCAAGCGTCCCGTATGTGTCCATATGCTCCGACTCAAGGCTGTTGACAATGGCAATGGTTGGCGTAAGCCTTAAAAATGCCCGGTCAAACTCATCCGCCTCAATAACCATGTATTTCCCCTCACCGACAACCGTACTGCCTTTCAGATAGTCTGATATTCCTCCGATCATGACCGTTGGCGACTCACCGGACTCAATGAGCATGGTTGCGATCATGGCCGTGGTGGTTGTCTTGCCATGCGTACCGGAGATGCAGATTCCGGATTTATAGCGCATAAGCTCACCCAGCATTTCATCCCTTTTGATAACCGGAATGCCTGCTTTTCGGGCGGCAATGATTTCAACATTTTCTTCCTGCCGGATAGCTGAAGAGTAGACCACCACATCACAGGCGGTAACCTGCTCGGCACGATGGCCCTGATAAATGACTGCGCCATGCTCAACAAGCTTGTCGGTCACCTCTCCGGTCGATACATCAGAACCCGTTACTCCGAACCCTGACTTCAGGAGCAGTTCAGCTATAGCACTCATACCGGCACCCCCGATTCCGACGATATGAACACTTTTTGTCTTCCCGAGTTCCATGAATTCTACTCCTTAATGTTTTTTGGCAAGCGTTATAATCCGCAGGGCAAGTTGACGGGCTGCGTCAGGATAGCCCAGTTTTACCGATTCGGCGCCCATGCTTTTCAGCTTTCCCGGATTATGCAGCAGCTCAAGAATTTTTTTAATTGCATCCGAATCTCCAAGATGGTCATCCTCAATCACCATGGCTGCCCCGTCCTTTACCAGTGCCCTTGCATTATGGCGCTGATGGTCGCCGGTCGCATAGGGATAAGGGACAAGCACCGAAGGCTTTCCAAGATTTGTAAGCTCCGCAATTGATGATGCTCCCGCACGGCACACAACCAGGTCTGCCACGCTGTATGCAGCACCCATCTCCTCAATATACGGACAAACCGCAAGATAAGGGGAGGGAACCACCTGTTTTTTGATCCGCTCAAAGTCAAGAGCCCCGGTCTGCCAGAGTATGTTTGATGATGCCGTTATCTCCGGAACGCACTGAAGTATGGCATTGTTGATTGAGCGCGCGCCACGGCTCCCTCCGAAGACGAGAAGGGTAGGGCGATCTTCATGCAGGCCGAAAGCCGCCCTCGCCTCATGAGGGGAGTGCAGTACAAATGACCGGGCCGGATTGCCGGTAATACAGACCTCTCTTGATCCCGGAATAAACCTGCGTGCATCTTCAAATGCAAGATGGATTTCGCTTGCCAGCAATGAAAGCAGCTTTGTTGTGACACCCGGAAAAGCATTCTGCTCCTGGATAAGTGTTTTTTTACCCGTCAACTGGGCCGCAAGGAGCACCGGTGCGCTGACAAACCCTCCGGTTCCGACCACAACATCAGGAGCCTCACGCCGGATCAGGGCCGCCGCCCGGAAAACCGAGGCCGCAAAGCCGGAAATGATCCCGAGATTTGCCAGAATATTGGAGGGAGAGAACCCTCTTTTCAGCCCTTTTACCGGAATCAGGTGGAGGCGGTAACCGAGTCTCGGGACTTCGGTCGCCTCAATGCCGCTTGTTGTACCGGCAAAAGCAACGTCGACATCCGCCACAAGCTTGCGCAGTTCACCGGCCATGGCTACTGCCGGATACAAATGCCCGCCTGTTCCGCCGCCGGCAAAAAGCACTTTCATGGAACCATCCTTTTATTTAGAAGCCTCATTCCTGACAATACGGTCAAGCTCCCGTTTCTTGTAACGGGATATGCTCATAAGAATACCAACTCCGAGGGAGTTGAAGAGCAGTGCGGTACCGCCATAACTGATAAAGGGCAGCGCAACACCCGTTGTCGGCAGCAGATGGCAGGCAACCGCAATATTGATAAATGCAAAAAGAGAGATCGCCATGGTGATGCCGCTGGCAACATACTTGCCGAAATTATCCGGGGCATGCTTGGCAATGATAAGACCACAGAAAAAAAATCCGGCAAAAAGCGCAATGACCGCAAGGGCGCCGACAAATCCATACTCCTCGCCGACAACAACAAAGACAAAATCGTTATAGGAGAGCGGCAGATAGAGCTGGCGCTGCTTGCTGGCACCGATGCCAAGACCGAACAGCCCGCCGTTTCCGAGGCCGATCAACGCCTGTACGACCTGATAGCTCATCCCTTTCTCATCTCCGCTGAAAAATGAGAGCAGACGTGCTACCCGGTAGGGCGCCGCATTGGCAAAGACGGCTGCGACAGGAATCAGGGGCAATGCGGTAAGCAGCAGATGACGGATACTGACCCCGCCAATAAACATCAGCATAAAGCCGATCATGGCGATCAGTGATGCCGTACTGAAGTTCGGCTCAAGAGCCACAAGACAAACAACAGTCAAAAGAATGGTAAGCAGGGGATAGAACGAGCTGTTGAGATCCTTGATATAACTCTGCTTTTCGCTGATGAGACGGGAAAAATGAAAAATCAGGGCGTATTTTGCAAAATCGGATACCTGAAATTTAAGCGGACCAAACCCTATCCAGCGCGCCGCACCGGAAATAATACCAACCGCTTTCAGGGCAAGAAGAAGCGTCAGAAGCACAATACTGACAGCAAGAATAATCTTGCTGGTTTTCCAGAAAACGTGATAGTCAAGCTGGGCAATCAAAACGATAGTGACAATTCCGAGGAGGGAAAAGGTAAGCTGCCTCCATAAAAAATATTCAGTGCTCGCATATTTCGTCTCAGCCCATCCGGCTCCGCTGCTGTATACAACAACCACCCCGATGCACATGAGAATGGCAACAATGAGCATGAGCAGTTTTCCGGCAATTCCCTCCCCGCGGGAAGGAAGCGACAAGGCTTCAGGAGCAGCCCCCTCTTTGGATGCCTGATGTTGGGGAGTATTCAGCATGAGGATAACTGTTGAACGCATTGTTTAAACTGCCGGCCGCGATCCTCGAAATTCTCGAACATATCAAAGCTTGCACACCCCGGGGAAAAGAGGACGCTCTCTCCACGCTCAACGGCGTTTCGAGCCATGGCCACTGCCGCCTGAAGCGACTCTGCCTGCTTGACGGGAACAACACCCTCAAAAGCCGAAACAAGCTTCTCTTTTGATTCACCGATAGCGACAATCAGTGCAACCTTTGTCCGGACAAGCCCGGTTATTGTTGCATAATCATTTCCCTTGTCCTGTCCGCCGGCAATCAGAACCACCTTTCCCGGTGCCGATTCGAGCGCCTGTCGCATGGCGTTGAGGTTTGTCGCTTTTGAGTCGTTGATCCAGCCGGAACCGTTGATGGTCATGACAAACTCCTGACGGTGCTCGACCCCGGTGAAATCCGAAAGCACGTCACGGACAACCCCGCTCTCGATACCCAGTACCTTTGAGACCGCAACTGCCGCGAGTACATTATAAATATTGTGACGACCCCGAAAACTCTCTTTCAGAAAATCCGCTGTTGCCACAACCGTTTCCTCTCCGCTCACGGTTCGGAAAACCACCCTGTCGTTTTCAAGAAAAACCATACTCCGGTCACTCCCGTCTGCTGCGCGCTGATCCATCCGGAATGGAACTATCTGAAAAGGAAATCTGGCGGAGTCAACGGCAAAATGTGCACTGAGCAGGGGATCATCATCATTGTAGATGAGCGTGTCGCGCTCCCCCTGATTTTGATATATCCTGAATTTCGCTGCCGCATACCGATGCATATCACCCTCATAACGGGCAAGGTGATCCGGCGTAATATTGGTAATCACCGCAATATCGGGGCGGAAGGCAACACAGCGCTCCAGCTGGTAACTGCTCAGCTCGACAACAGCAACATCCCGGGGATGCATCTCCAGAACCATCGACGAAAACGGTATACCGATGTTGCCGACACTGAATGCCCGATAGTTGTGCAGCAGGCCGTCAGCTTCGCATATCCGGTGAATCAAGGTGGCTGTGGTGGTTTTGCCATCCGTACCGGTTATACCGACAACTCTTGCCCGGCAGAAAAGAGCGGCGATCTCAATCTCGCTGAAGATTGCAATACCTCTCTGCTGCATGGCTTGCACAACCTTTGCTGTAGGTGGTATCCCGGGGCTGATGACACAGAGATCGGCATCATAAATCCGGCCGGAGTGACCCTCCTCTTCAAACGGGATGTTCAGCTCATGAAGTGAGTGCTGTGCTGCCTCTCCGATCCTTCCCAGTTCACTGACCAGTACCTGTGCGCCTCTGCTGTGGAGCAGTGCCGCTGCAGCTATACCGCTTTTGGCGGCACCAAGGACCGTAACTTTTTTTCCGGATAGATCCATAGCCCCTATCTGAGTTTTAAGGTCATGAGACTGGCAAGAAAAAAGAGAATCGTCACAATCCAGAACCTGATAACAATCTTCTGTTCCGCCCACCCTTTCAATTGAAAATGGTGATGCAGCGGTGCCATAAGAAAAATACGGCGTCCCTGGCCAAAGCGCATTTTTGTGTATTTGAAATAGAGTACCTGAAGGGAGACCGAGAGCGTTTCAAGAAAAAATATACCCGCCATCACCGGAAGGAGCAGCTCCTGCTTGATAAGCAGTGCGATAACCGCAATAGCGCTTCCGAGGGCAAGCGAACCGGTATCACCCATGAAAATTTCGGCAGGATTGGAGTTGAACCATAAAAAGCCTACGCAGGACATGACGATGGCCATACAGACCACGGCAATCTCTCCTCCTCCGGCAATAAAGGGAATATTGAGATAGTTTGCATAGACCGCGTTTCCGGCAAGATAGGAGAAGCCGCCAAGCCCCATCACCACGATGGCAGAGCTGCCGGAAGCAAGCCCGTCAAGCCCGTCGGTCAGGTTGACCGCATTGGAGACTGCGGTAATGATAAAAATAACGATAGGGATATAAAAAATCCCGTAATCGATGGTCAGGTATTTAAAAAACGGAACCGTTGTCGTTGAAAGGAGCACGGAAAAAGCGGGATCGAACCGGGTATAGAGCCCTATCACCAGTCCGAGAGTTATCTGGCCTATCAGCTTGTAGCGGGCCGAAAGCCCTCCCTTGATTTTCAGCACCACCTTCCGGTAATCATCAATAAAACCGATTACACCCATCCAGAGTACCGCAAGCATAATCAGCCAGACATGCGGATCATTGAATTTCGACCAGAGCAGGACCGAGATCTCTATGGAAAAGATAATGAGCAGCCCGCCCATTGTCGGCACCGCTTTTTTCTTCCGGTGTTCAGGTGGCGCCTCCTCCTTGATCGGCTCAATAATCCGGGATTTAAGGTAGTTGATGAATCCCGGCCCGACAAACAGGGTGATCAAAAGCGCCGTAATGGCAGCGGCACTTGCCCTGAAGGTGAGATACTCAATAACCCGAAGTACCGGTGGGTGAAAGAGATCATTGATGTACTTCAGCAGATAATAAAGCATTGTAATCTTACCTGTTATTGGTTCGTACGTTAATGAGTGCCTCAACCACACGCTCAAGCTTCATCCCCCTTGACCCCTTGAAAAGAATCGCGTCCCCGTCATGCACCCCTTCAAGCAGTGCCTCAAGCAGCTCTTCATGAGTTGAAAAGTGACCCTGACAGCTTCCCGGTGACTCCCGGCAGATCAGCCTCGCTTTCTCTCCATAAACATAGAGCCGGTCAACGCGGCTCCCGTGAATATAGCGGCCAATCGATTCATGTTCAACATCTCCGGCGGCACCGAGTTCAAGCATATCTCCAAGCACCGCTATGCGTTTGCCTTCACAGGGCAGATCACACAGGGCATCAATGGCCAGACGCATGGAGTCGGAGTTGGCATTATAGGTGTCATTGAGAATACGGAGGCCGCCGGAATCCATCACTTCGAGCCGTTTCCAGCCGGGAGCCGGAACCAGAGATTCAAGCCCCTCCCTGATACGGGAGAGAGACAGCCCGAAATGGAGGCCGACAGCTGCTGCAGCAACCGCATTGATCACATTATGTTTTCCGGTAAAGTTCAGGGTAACCGGTTCAGTTCGGTCGGCTGAACACAACACGAACGAGATGCGGCCATCCCGGCAAACGCTGATATCCCTCGCCCGGCAGATCCGGCCCGGAAGGTCAGCTGTTCCGTAGATGACCGGCCCCTCAAGCGCCTCTCCGGCAGAGCTGAGCCGTGAATCATCACCGTTTACAAAAGCGGTTCCGCCACTCTCCTGCAGATAGGTGAAAAGCTGTGTTTCAGCAGCCGCAACACCATCGAGATCAATCAGAAACTCCAGGTGCTCATGGCCGATATTGGTCAACAGGCCGTGGGTCGGCCTGGCAATGGCCGTCAGCTCCTCCATCTCTCCGGGATGGTTTATTCCAACTTCAACAACCGCAATACCGGTATCGGGCCGTAACTGAAGCAGGGTGAGCGGTACACCAAGATGATTGTTCCTGTTCCCCTGGCTCATCTGCACTGTGAATCCGGTTGCAAGTACCGAAGCGACCATCTCCTTGGTCGTAGTTTTTCCATTGCTGCCTCCGATAGCCACAACGGGAATGGAAAAGGTTTTACGGTAGCATGATGCCAGCTGCTGCAGACCCGCAACGGGATCATCGGTCACAATAAACCCTTTGCCTTCGGGAGGCTGTGGGGAACCCTCTTTTTCATACCACTCACGGCTGACCATCACCCAGCTTGCCCCCTGCTGAAAAACATTGCTTACATAACTGTGGCCATCGGTTCTCTCACCCTTCAGGGCAACAAACAGCTCGCCCCCTTTCACCTCCCGTGAATCAATAACCACTACAGGCGCAGTAATCGTCAGGAGCGGAGAACCATGGGTAACAACATCGCCAATCCCCCTGAAATCTTCCACACTCAAAACACCTTTCATCGTTCGCACTCCTTCTCCGGTTCTCCTTCGCAGCTCTTCTGCATAGAGGTTAATAATTGTTCACGGTCTGAAAAAAACGCTTTTCTGCCGGAAATTTCCTGATACTTTTCGTGTCCCTTTCCGGCCACAAGAAGGACATCTCCCTTCCCGATCATCGACACGGCAACGCTTATGGCCTCAGCCCTGTCGATGATTCTCCGGTATCGGCCATCGCGGTTCATCCCCTGCTCTATTGCATCCAGAATAGCTTCCGGATCCTCGTCCCGGGGATTATCAGAGGTAATGATCACTTCATCAGCAAGCTCCGAGGCAATACGGCCCATTTCCGGACGTTTCGACCGGTCCCTGTTTCCTCCGCAACCAAAAACAACGATCAGACGGGAGTGCTCATCCTTCAGATCCCGAAGGGTTGAGAGCACCTTGAAGAGCGCATCCGGAGTGTGCGCATAATCAACAAAAGCCATCCCTCCCGAACAACTCTCGCCAACCCGTTCCATCCGGCCCTCAACAGCCGAGACCAGAGAGAGCGCACGGCATATCTCATCGGGATCAAGACCCAGACCAAATCCAACCGATGCGGCTTCCAGCATGTTCATGACATTAAAGCTGCCCGGAAGCCTTACCTCCATGGAGACGACGGTTTCAGGAAAATGCAGTGCGACACAGCTTGAAGCAATCGAAGCACCGGTAATCTCGGCAAAAAAGGAGTTCCCGCATGCGAGCGAGGTGTCCTGCCGCGCCGAAAGGGAGCAGCAATATATTTTTTCAGGCAGCACCCTCGCCGCCATAAACGGGGCGGCAGGGTCATCACGGTTGAGCACCGCAAAACCATCAGGAGTGAGCTGATCAAAAAGCAGCTGTTTTGCCGAAGCATAGGCCTCCATGGTTTCATGAAAATCAAGGTGCTCCGGTGTCAGATTGGTAAACACCGCCGCACGAAACCGTATACCATGTACCCGCTTCAGCATGAGCGCATGCGAAGAGACCTCCATCACCACAGCCCTGCATCCGCCATCCACCATCCGGCGAAAAAGCGCATGGAGACCATGCGCCTCCGGAGTGGTGCGGTCAAGCGGAATCTCCCGCTCTGCAAACGTGCAGAGATTGGTCCCGATATAACCGCAGGAGATCCCCCGGGCATTGAGCATGGAGGTTATCAGCTTTGAGGTCGTGGTTTTGCCGTTCGTTCCGGTAACCCCGATAATCATCAACTGATCAGAGGCGTTTCCATAATAAAGCCTTGCCGCTTCTGCCAGAGCAATACGCGCGTCCGTCACTTTTATGAACAGCACACCATCCTCTATGCCGGAAGGAATCTCTTCACAGATTACGCTCCCTGCCCCCCGCTCCACAGCACTTTTGATAAAGCGGTGCCCATCGGTACAATACCCTCTTACGGCAACAAACAGTGCTCCGGGAATCACTTCACGGGAATCACTGGTTACACAGGTGACCTCTCCGGCAGGCTCCCGAGTTCCTCTCAGCTCCAGCGCGGAGATCCCCCCGAGCAGCTTTTCAAGCGGCACGTGCCGAATCCCTGTGCGTTGTTCTGAGCCACTCATAAGCTCTTCCGGTTACGGTTTCCCTCTGAAAGCCTCACCCTGATAACCCTGGAGATCTCAACCATTTTGCCGGGCAGAACACTCTGAGCAGCAACAACTCCATCCAAATCTCCTGAATACTCCATTTCAAGCTTGAGCCATTGCAGCATCCGCCGGGCATCTCTTCCCCTGAGTCCGACCAGTTCAGGAACAGCAACAGCTTTAGCCGTTTCAAGCATGGTCTGTTGCGGTGAACGGAATGCAAGATTTTTCTGCATCTCTTCCGAACAGGCGATCATTCTTGAGGCTATGCCGGAAAAAACCGGCGCAGCAACCGTGGCTGCGTAGTAGGCTGTTCTCGGATTTTCAACAACCACAATAATGGCATAAAGAGGGGTCTCAACAGGGAAATATCCGACAAAAGATGAGACATAGACCGGGTTGGCATAGGAACCCCCGGCAGCGCGCCGTGCAGTTCCGGTCTTTCCTGCGACGCTGATGCCCGGCACCGAAGCACTCTTTGCCGTACCGCTGTCAACAACCGCCTTGAAATACTCCCGTCCGATATATCTGGCAGTTTCAGGGGAAATAACCTGCCTCACTTTTTCCGGCACACTCTCCCTCACCACGTTTCCCTCTGCATCAGTCACCTTCTTGATAATAAAGGGCTTCATCAGTGTACCATTGTTGGCAACCGCCGCATAAGCCTGAAGGATCTGCAGCGGTGTCGCCATAACCTGATAGCCGTACCCCATCCAGGGGAGTGTGGTTCTGTCCCACCGGGCAAGCGTACGAACCCTTCCGGGCGACTCTCCGGTCAGTCCGACTCCGGTTTTAACACCAAAACCGAAATTTCTTGCATAGGCATTGAACTTTGCACTTCCGACCAACATGGCCGTCTTTGCCGCCACAATATTGCTTGAATACATTATTGCCTGGCGGAAAGTGATATTGCCGTATGGTTCGTGATCACGGATGTTGAGATTATAGATCGGCATGTTGCCGTTATTGGCAAAGACAATATCAGTCGCTTTTCTTTTCAGTACCTCTGTTGCGGCAGCCGCCATAACCAGCTTGAAGGTCGAGCCCGGCTCATAGCTGTCGGTTACCGCCCGGTTTCGGGATCGCTCCGGAGTCCATGTCCCTCTCTGGTTCAGATCAAAAACCGGATTGTTTGCCATGGCAATGATCTCTCCGGTACGGACATCCATAACAATACTTGCCGCAGCATCGGCATTAAACCGCTCAACCGCTTTGGTCAGCTCATCTTCGACAATGCTCTGTATATCGGCATCGAGAGTCAGTTGAACCGTGTGGCCTTTAACCGGATCCAGCTGCTTTGCGTCAGGCGCCGGATAACGGACGCCTGTTGCGGATCGCTGGAATATTCGTGTCCCGTCACGACCCTTCAAAGCCTTGTTGAGCTGCAACTCAAGACCGCTGCTCCCCTCGTTTTTACTGTCGGTAAAACCGATCACCTGAGCGGCAACATTCAGGTAGTAGCGCTGTTGATCCTTGTCAGACCAGACTCCCGGATACTTCTCCTGCATGAGCGGGAGTGCTTTTGCAACGGGAATTTTACGCCCCAGTACCACGACACCCTTCGGCTTTCTCAATGCGGCAAGGATTTCGAGGCGGTTAATACCGAGTTGCCGGGAAAAAATCGTAGCGATATTTGCCGAGTTGTCAAAGGTTTTCTGTTTTCCGCTTTTCCGGTCAACAACCGCCTTTCCTTTCTGATCAAAAAGCGGCGACTTCCTGATAATTGCCGGATTGGCATAAAAAGAGACCGACTCGATGCTCTCGGCAAGCATTCGTGAACGCCGGTCAAGAATAACGCCGCGCTGCGCTTTCTCGGTCACCACCCGCTCATACTGACGGGCCGCTTTCTGACGGTATTTGCCAACATTGATAACCTGTATACTCAGCAGCATGCCGATAATTGCGGCAATAAATGCAGAATAAACGAGAACCACCACCCCGAGACGCCACCCGAACTCATGATCATCCGGGCGCCGGGTATTCTGCTCTTCACTCATAAGCACTCCTGTTGAGATCGTGGCAGATCATTTATTGCCCAAGTTTGACAGAAGGTTCACCGGATGCCATAAGACCAAGAGTTTCGGCCGTTTGCACGATATTATGGATACTATGCAACTCATGTACTTTCAGCTCCTGCGAGGTTATCACACTGGATGTCATCTGAATCTGCTCCCTGAGGCGCTCATTCTCTCTGGCAAGATTGATTATCGAAAGGGTATTGTTGGTCTGAAACAGAAAAACAACGGTACCGCCAAGAAGGTATAAAAAAGAGCGTAACCGCAAGAGTGAGGCTATATCAAAGTCAAATGGATCTCCGCCGGACTCACTGGCGCCATTGCTGTTTGACGCACTGCCGGAGAGCTCGGAACGCATTGCTTCAGGACGGGGGGTTCCGGGTGAAAAGGGCTCACCGCCACGGACAGGAGCAAACTGACTGTCAGAAGCCGTTCCGTTCCGCCCCCTGAACGCGCCCTGCACCCTCTTCAGGGCCGAGATAATAACACTGTCAGCTCGCACAGGAACCTCCCACCGGATTTTTTTCAATGACTCTCAATTTCGCACTTCGCGCTCTTGAATTTGAAGCCGTCTCCCCGGATGAAGCGATCAGCGGTTTCCGGGTAACAAGCCTGATGGCACCTCGCTTGAGAGGCTCCCGCAAACCTACTCCTTTAGGGCCCCAGTCTTCTCGGGCACTATCGGCAAAAACTGTTTTCACGAGCCGGTCTTCGAGTGAATGATAGCTGATAACCGCCATCCGCCCATGATCTTCAAGCGATTCGATACCGTCACAAAGTGCTTCACGAAGGACATCAAGTTCACGATTCACCTCTATGCGGAGGGCCTGAAACACTCTGGAAAGGGTTTTGATGACATTATCACCGCCATAAGCGATAGCGCGGATAATACCTGCAAGCTCCTCTGTCGTGCTGATCGGGCCATGCTTCTGGCGGTAGCCGACAATCGCCCGCGAAATCGCCCGGCTTCTCGGCTCCTCTCCGTACCGGTAAAAAATTTTGGCCAGCTCCCGCTCATCACAGGTATTGACAATATCTGCTGCGCTCCGCTCCCCGCTGCTGTCCATGCGCATATCAAGCGGTCCATTACGCAGATAGCTGAACCCCCGCTCCGCACGGTCAATCTGAAAGGATGATACGCCAAGATCCAGAAGAATTCCGGAAACTTTCCGTGGGCGCTCTCTTTCGCTGCAAACCCTCTGTATCACTCCTGAAATCTCCTCAAAATTCCCTTTGACGAGTACCGAATTCGTCCGGAACTCCCTGAGCGTCTCTTCTGCCTGCCGGAGAGCGGCATCATCCTGATCAATGCCTATCAGGAGTGAGCTTTCGATATATCCCGCTTTTTCGAGCGCCCGGAGAATTGCCACCGAATGGCCACCACCGCCAAGAGTCCCGTCAACATAGACTCCCGGCTTTTGTACCAGAAATGCAACGATCTCATCGGCAAGGACCGGCACGTGAAACGTATCCTGTGCCATGCCCGTTAAAAATACCTTCCGGCAAGTGAAGCCATCCGGCCTGAACTCTCCTGCAGAACTGTCGAGAGCTGCTTTGGGTCCCAGACGGTCATTTTTGTATCGGCCCCGATAATCACAACATCCCCCGAAATCCCCGCATGATCAAGAAACTCCCTTGAGAGAGCAATCCGGCCCTGACGGTCAAGGGTAACAATTTCAAGACTTTCATACATCAATATCTTCAGGAGGCGCTCTTCGGGATTAAAATCAGAAAGAGCCGAGATGGTTTTGCGAATACCGCTCCAGACAAACGGCTCATAAAGCTCAATTGAGCGATCCGGGGCTTTCATAATATAGAGCTCCTCGACCGGACCGGCGACACATTCAGCGGAACCATCTTCGACCGGGCGACCAAACTTGCGGCGAAACCTGACAGGAATCATCAGCCGTCCTTTTTCATCGACAGCATGTATCTCTTTTCCTATAAAGCCGGCCATTTTGGCAACCCGATTAGCTTCCGTTATGCAGATATGAATCATGAGTGGAACCCTCTCCGCTCATGCAGGAGAGACAAAAAACAGGAAAAAACAGCGAAAAAACAACCAGTAACCCCCATTTTTTACCATTTTCCTCCACATTACAAAATGTATAAAAAAGGATGCACTAAAAAAATATTGGCTCTTCGCTGTGTGAAGTGGGTAGTAATATAAAAAGCGTATATTACTACAGCACT